>NZ_MVBK01000008.1:24079-35771 GCF_002000365.1 Thioalkalivibrio denitrificans
GTCAGTTGTCAGTTGTCAGTACAGGAGTTTGGACCTGGCAGGGGGGGTGTCAAGGGGGTTTCAACAACTGACGACTGACAACTGACAAACCACAAAAAAGGCACAGGAGCGAACCCCTGTGCCTTAGGTCTGCAGCCGTGGCCGCGGGTCTCAGTTGACCTTCGGATCCAGCTCGCCGCTCTTGTAGCGGGCGGTCATTTCCTCGAGGGACATCGGCTTGATCTTGGAGGCCATGCCGGCGCAGCCGAAGGCTTCATAGCGGGCCTTGCAGATGTCCTTCATGGCCGCGGTGGAGGCCTTGAGGAACTTGCGCGGGTCGAACTCCTTGGGATGCTCCGCCAGGAACTTGCGGATGGCGCCGGTGGAGGCCATGCGCAGGTCGGTGTCGATGTTGACCTTGCGCACGCCGTGCTTGATGCCTTCCTGGATCTCCTCGACCGGCACGCCGTAGGTCTGACCCATGTCGCCGCCGTGGCTGTTGATGATCTCCAGCCAGTCCTGCGGCACCGAGGAGGAGCCGTGCATCACCAGGTGCGTGTTGGGGATGCGGGCGTGGATCTCCTTGATGCGCTGGATGGCCAGGATGTCGCCGGTGGGCGGACGGGTGAACTTGTAGGCGCCGTGGGAGGTGCCGATGGCAATGGCCAGTGCGTCCACTGCGGTCTTCTTCACGAAGTCGGCGGCCTCGTCAGGGTCGGTGAGCAGCTGGGAGTGGTCCAGCACGCCCTCGGCACCCGATCCGTCCTCTTCGCCGGCCATGCCTGTCTCCAGGCTGCCCAGGCAACCCAGCTCCCCTTCCACGGACACGCCCAGCGCGTGTGCCATTTCGGAGACCTTGGCAGTCACGTCCACGTTGTAGTCATAGGTGGACGGGGTCTTCATATCGGGCATCAGGGAGCCGTCCATCATCACGGAGGTGAAGCCGGACTGGATGGAGCGGAAGCACACCGCCGGCTCGGCACCATGGTCCTGGTGCAGCACGATGGGGATGTGCGGATACTGCTCCACGGCGGCGATGATCAGGTGGCGCAGGAAGGGCTCGCCCGCATACTTGCGGGCCCCGGCCGAGGCCTGGATGATCACCGGCGCATCCACTTCGTCGGCGGCCTGCATGACCGCGTGCACCTGTTCCATGTTGTTGGCGTTGTACGCCGGCATGCCGTAGCCGTGCTCAGCGGCATGATCCAGCAGTTGTCTCAGTGATATCAGGGCCATACAGACCTCCTATTGTGTTGCGTTTTACGCCTTGCGATTGTGTCCGTTTCAAATTCCGGCTGTCGATTATAGACGCTGAGTCCACGGAGCGGACAGCGGGGAACCCTCCTCAGGCTCCGTCTTCCAGCAGGTCACCCACCCGTACGATCTTCAGGGCATTGGTGCCGCCCATGACACCGGCCAGGTCGCCCTTGGTGATGATGACCAGATCGCCATCCCTGACGATGCCTTCCCTGATCAACAGATCCACCACCTGCCGGTTGGTCTGGGCATGACTCGTCTGCACCGCCTCGAAGGCCACGGGATAAACGCCCCGGTAGAGGGTGAGTCTTCTACGCGTGTGCTCGTGACGGGTCAATCCGTAGATGGGAATGCCCGAGCTGATGCGCGACATCCACAGCGCCGTGGAGCCTGATTCGGTCAGGGCCGCGATAGCACGCACGTCGAGGTGGTTGGCAGTGTACATGGTGGCCATGGCGATGGCCTCATCCACGCGCTCGAAGCGGGTGTCCATGCGATGGTGAGAGACGCGCGCGCTGCGCTGACGCTCTGCCGCCTCGCAGATGCGACCCATGGCGGCCACCACCTTCACCGGGTAACGTCCCGTGGCGGTCTCGCCCGAGAGCATCACGGCGTCGGTGCCGTCCAGCACGGCATTGGCCACGTCGAAGACCTCGGCGCGGGTCGGGATCTGGTTCTGGATCATGGACTCCATCATCTGGGTCGCTGTGATCACCACCCGGTTCAGGGTGCGGGCGCGGTTGATCAGCGTCTTCTGCACACCGGGCAATTCGGCATCGCCGATCTCCACGCCCAGATCGCCCCGGGCGATCATGATGGCGTCGGAGGCCATGATGATCTCCTCGATGGCCTCCAGCGCTTCGGTGCGCTCCACCTTGGCGCACACCGCCGCGTGTCCACCGGCCTCTCGCAGCAGTTCACGGGCCAGGTGCACATCGTCCGCCGAACGGGGAAACGAGACGGCCAGGTAATCCACGGCCAGTTCCGCGGCCAGGCGGATGTCGTCACGGTCCTTCTCGGTGATCGCCGGCGCGGAGAGACCACCGCCCAGACGGTTGATGCCCTTGTTGTTGGACAGGGCGCCGCCCACGCTGACGCGGGTGTGAATCGCCGGACCTTCCACCCGCTCCACCGACAGCACCACGCGCCCGTCGTCCAGCAGCAGGGTGTCGCCGGCATGGACGTCGTCGGGGAGTTCCTTGTAGGTGAGCCCGACACGCTCCCGGTCACCGGCGTCCTCGTCCAGGGCCGCGTCCAGCACGAACGCATCACCCTCGCCGAGCTCCACCTCCCCCTCTGCAAACCGGGCAATGCGGATCTTGGGCCCCTGCAGGTCGCCCAGCACGCCGATCACGCGGCCAGCGCTCTCGGACACTGCCCGCAACGCCTCGACGCGCCGGCGATGGTCCTCGGGCCGCCCGTGGGAGAAGTTGATGCGCGCCACGTCCATGCCGGCCCGCACCAGGTTCTCCAGCACGCCCGGTCCATCGGTCGCCGGGCCCAGGGTGGCTACGATCTTTGTTCTTCGCATGCAGTTGTTTCCATGTCCCGGGACAGGCCGGGCTAGTGTCGGGGCACGACACCAGGGCCCGGACGGATCCGTGTGACCGGACCTCAGCCCTTGGCGCGTTCTTCCAGCATGGCCACCGCCGGCAGCTTCTTGCCTTCCAGGAATTCAAGGAACGCGCCGCCGCCTGTGGAGATATAGGAGATGCGCTCCGCCAGACCGTACTTGTCGATGGCGGCCAGGGTGTCGCCGCCGCCGGCGATGGAGAATGCATCGCTCTCGGCAATGGCCTCGCCCAGCGCCTTCGTACCGGCCGCGAACTGGTCGAACTCGAACACGCCCACGGGACCGTTCCAGACGATGGTGCCCGCCTGCCTGAGCAGGGACGCGTAGGAGGCCGCGGTATCGGGGCCCACGTCGAAGATCATGTCGTCGTCGGACACGTTGGCCACCGCCTTGGTGTCGGCCGGTGTGGATTCGGAAAACTCCTTGCCCGTCACCACGTCGGTGGGCACGGGGATATCGCCGCCCTTTTCCTTGGCGGCCGCCATCAGGCGCTTGGCCTCGTCCACCAGGTCAGCCTCGTAGAGGGACTTGCCCACGGGGTGACCCTGGGCTGCGATGAACGTGTTGGCAATGCCGCCGCCCACGATGAGCTGATCCACCACCTTGGAGAGCGATTCCAGCACGGTGAGCTTGGTGGAAACCTTGGAGCCGCCGACGATGGCCACCAGCGGACGTCTGGGGTTGTCCAGGGCCTTGCCCAGGGCCTCCAGCTCGGCGGCTAGCAGCGGGCCTGCGCAGGCGGTGGGGGCATACTGGCCGGCCCCGTGGGTCGATGCCTGGGCCCGGTGAGCGGTGCCGAAGGCGTCCATCACGTACACATCGCAGAGCGCCGCGTACTTGCGCGACAGGGCCTCGTCGTTCTTCTTTTCGCCCTTGTTGAAACGCACGTTCTCGAGCATGACCACCTCGCCCTCGGCCACATCCACGCCGTCGAGATAATCACGCACCAGGCGCACGTCACTGCCCAGCAGACCGGCGAGATGATCGGCCACGGGCTTGAGGGAATTCTCTTCGCTGAACACGCCCTCCTCGGGGCGGCCCAGGTGGGACATGAGCATCACCTTCGCGCCCGCCTTCATGGCGTGCTCGATGGTGGGGAGACTGGCCCGGATGCGGGCATCGGAGGTGACCTTGCCGTCCTTGACGGGGACGTTGAGGTCTTCACGGATGAGCACGCGCTTGCCGGCCAGGTCCAGGTCGGTCATCTTGATGACGGACATGACTTCACTCCTGTACAGAGACTTTTGAGGTTGCGAAAGACGTTTGGCAAGCCCCCGCGGGCTTGACGAACATCTCTCCAGAATCCGGAAGGTCGGGGTCCCGCTCAGGTGCGGGACCCCGGTTCCCTAACGACTTACTTGCCGATGTGCTCCACGACGCGGAGCATGTTGCAGGTGTAGCCGTACTCGTTGTCGTACCAGGCCACCACCTTCACGAAGGTGGGATCCAGCGCGATACCGGCCTCGGCATCGAAGATGGACGGCATGTTCTGACCACGGAAGTCGGTGGAGACCACCTTCTCGTCGGTATAGGCCAGCACGCCCTTCAGGGGGCCGCTTTCCGAAGCGGCCTTCATGGCCTTGCAGATGTCCTCGTAGGAGGCTTCCTTGTTCAGCTCCACGGTCAGGTCCACCACGGACACGTCGGAGGTGGGCACGCGGAAGGCCATGCCGGTGAGCTTGCCGTTGAGATCGGGCAGCACCTTGCCCACGGCCTTGGCGGCGCCGGTGGAGGACGGGATGATGTTCTCCAGGATGCCGCGCCCGCCGCGCCAGTCCTTCGCAGAGGGGCCGTCCACGGTCTTCTGGGTCGCGGTGGCGGCGTGCACGGTGCTCATCAGGCCGCGCTTGATGCCGAAGTTGTCATGCAGCACCTTGGCCACCGGTGCCAGGGCGTTGGTGGTGCAGGAGGCGGCGGAGATGATGGCCTGCCCCTTGTAGGAGTCGTGGTTCACGCCGTACACGAACATGGGGGTGGCGTCCTTGGAGGGGGCGGACATCACCACCTTCTTGGCGCCGGCCTCGATGTGCTTGCTGGCCACGTCTTCACTGAGGAAGAAACCGGTGGACTCGATCACCACCTCGGCGCCGGCCTCGTTCCACTTGAGATTGGCGGGATCGCGCTCGGCGGTCAGGCGGATCTTCTTGCCCTTCACCACCAGGTTGCTGCCCTCGACGGCGATCTCTCCGTCAAAGCGGCCGTGCACGGAGTCGTACTTGAGCATGTAGGCCAGGTAATCGGGATCCAGAAGGTCGTTGATGGCAACCACCTCGATCTCCGGGAATTCCTTGCTGATGGCGCGAAAGGCCATGCGCCCGATGCGGCCGAAACCGTTGATACCGACTTTAATCGTCATGTCTCACTCTCCCTACTCTTCGCAGTAGTGTGTAAAAAAATCCGGGGCGGCCTTCCGCGGCCGTCCCCGCGATGGGATCAGGCCAGTACTTCTTCCACGGCCCTGGCCACGTTGTCCGCGGTGAACCCGAATTCCTTCATGAGGGCATCGCCGGGGGCCGACTCGCCGAAGCGGTCGATGCCCACCACGCGCCCGTCCAGACCCACGTACTTGAGCCAGAAGCCGGTGACCCCCGCCTCCACGGCAACGCGGGCACGCACGGTCGGCGGCAGAACCGCCTCGCGGTAGGCGTCGTCCTGGGCGTCGAAGACGTCGGTGCTGGGCATGGACACCACGCGCACCTTGCGGCCCTTGTCGGACAGCGACTCGGCGGCCTGCATGGCGATGGCCACCTCGGAGCCGGTGGCGATGATGATCGCGTCCGGCGTGCCGTCGGTGTCGCGCAGGATGTAGCCGCCGCGGGCTATGCTGGCCACCTGCTCGGCGCTGCGCTCCTGGTGGGGCAGGCCCTGGCGCGAGAGGATCAGCGAGGTGGGACCGGCGGTACGCTCGATACCGGCCTTCCAGGCCACGGCCGTCTCCACGGCGTCGCAGGGACGCCACAGGGACATGTTGGGAATGATGCGCAGGCTGCTCACCTGCTCGATGGGCTGGTGCGTGGGGCCGTCCTCGCCCAGACCGATGGAGTCGTGGGTGAGCACGTAGATCACGCGCTGCTTGGTCAGCGCCGACATGCGGATGCCATTGCGGGCGTAGTCGGTGAAGATCAGGAAGGTGCCGCCGTAGGGAATGAAGCCGCCATGCAGGGCGACGCCGTTCATGATGGCGGCCATGCCGAACTCACGCACGCCGTAGAAGAGGTAGTTGCCGTCGGCGTCCTCCCGGCTGATGCCCTTGGAGCCCTTCCAGAGCGTCAGGTTGGAGCCGGCCAGGTCCGCGGAGCCGCCCAGCAGTTCCGGCAGTGCGGGCGCATAACCGCCGATGGCGTTCTGCGAGGCCTTGCGGGAGGCCACCTTCTCGGCCTTCTCCACGGTCTGCTTGATGTAGGCGGCAGCCTTCTCCTGCCAGTCGGCGGGCAGCTGGCCGTCCATGCGGCGCCTGAACTCGGCCGCCAGTTCCGGATGGGCCTTCTGGTACTCGGCGAAGCGCTTGTTCCAGGCGTCCTCCGCCTTGGCCCCCTTGTCCCGGGCGTTCCACCCCGCGTAGATGTCGTCGGGGATCACGAAGGGATCGTGCTTCCAGCCGATGGTCTCCCGAACCAGCTTGATCTCGTCGTCGCCCAGCGGCGCACCGTGGCACTCTTCCTTGCCCTGCTTGTTGGGCGCGCCCCAGCCGATGACGGTCTTGCAGCAGATGATGGTGGGCCTGTCCGCGACGGAGCGGGCTTCCTCGATGGCCTTCTTCACCGCGTCGGCGTCGTGGCCGTCCACGCCCGCCACCACGTGCCAGCCGTAGGCCTCGAAACGCTTCGGGGTGTCGTCGGTGAACCAGCCCTCCACCTCACCGTCGATGGAGATGCCGTTGTCGTCATAAAACGCAATCAGCTTGCCGAGCCCCAGGGTGCCGGCCAGCGAGCAGGCCTCGTGGGAGATGCCTTCCATCAGGCAGCCGTCGCCGAGGAACACATACGTATAGTGATCGACCACGTCGTGGCCGTCGCGGTTGAACTGGGCGGCGAGCGCCTTCTCTGCGATGGCCATGCCCACGGCATTGGTGACGCCCTGGCCCAGGGGGCCGGTGGTGGTCTCCACCCCCGGTGTGTAGCCGAATTCCGGATGGCCCGGGGTCTTGGAATGGAGCTGGCGGAAGTTCTTGAGCTCCTCCATGGGCAGGTCGTAGCCCGTAAGATGCAGCAGCGAGTACACCAGCATGGAGCCGTGGCCGTTGGACATGACGAAGCGATCGCGATCGGCCCACTTGGGGTTGGCCGGGTTGTGCTTCATGTAGTCGTTCCAAAGCACCTCGGCAATGTCGGCCATGCCCATGGGCGCCCCGGGGTGACCGGAGTTCGCCTTCTGGACCGCGTCCATACTCAGCGCGCGAATGGCGTTGGCAAGTTCTCTACGGGAAGACATAAGGTTCTCCTGAATTGATTTCCTTTAGAAATCGAATAATCCCTGCCTGGGAAACAGGCCGCCCGGATTGTCGTTCTTCTGGCTGCCGGTACGTATCCGGCCGGGCGCCCGTTGTTACGGGCCTCACAGGGGTCCGCGATTCAATTCCGGCTTCCGGGGAACGGTCTCGCCAAAGCCATGCGCCACCGAAGTGAGGGCGCCTACCGGACCCACAGGAAGGCTAAGAGCGGAGCATTTTCCCCGAGTGCATCTGGCGGGGCAAGACTGCATGCACCGACCCCGGACCCGGCGCAGACGACCCGGACACCGGCCGTTTCCGGCCTTTTCATCACCAATACAATGGTTTATAAGGCGCAATACTCCCGGCAAGGCGCCTCGGAACGGGGTCCCCACCCCTCCCTTTTGGGAGGGGGTCGATTGGTGGGTATACGGGAAATCCGCTACAATTCCCGCTCTTTCGTTGCCGGACGGCTGCCCGCACCCGGCAGCCCCCGCAACCCCGAAAACCATGGAAGCTGTATGAAAAACAGCCACTTGTTCACATCCGAGTCCGTCTCCGAGGGCCATCCAGACAAGATGGCCGACCAGATCTCCGACGCGATTGTCGACGCCGTGATCGCCGAGGATCCCCACGGCCGGGTGGCCTGCGAGACCCTGGTGAAGACCGGCATGGTGGTGCTGGCGGGGGAGATCACCACCCACGCCACTCTCGACTACGAGGCCCTGGTGCGCAAGGTGGTCGTGGACATCGGATACGACAACTGCGACACGGGGTTCGACGGACACAGCTGTGCCGTGCTCAACGCCATCGGCAAGCAGTCCCCCGACATCGCGCAGGGCGTCGACCGCGACGCCGAGAATAGGGAGAGCCAGGGCGCCGGCGACCAGGGGCTGATGTTCGGCTACGCCAGCAACGAGACCGAATCGCTGATGCCCGCACCCATCTTCTATGCCCACAAGCTGGTGCGCCGACAGGCCGAAGTGCGCAAGCACGGCGAGCTGTCCTGGCTGCGCCCCGACGCCAAGAGCCAGGTGACGTTCCGCTACGAGGACGGCGAGCCCGTGGGCATCGATGCCGTGGTGCTCTCCACCCAGCACGACCCGGAGATCTCCCAGGCCGACCTGCGCGACGCGGTGATGGACATGATCATCAAGCCGGTGCTGCCCGGCGACTGGCTGGCCGCCTGCCCGGACGAGAACATTCATATCAACCCGACGGGCAAGTTCGTCATCGGCGGTCCGGTGGGCGACTGCGGCCTCACGGGGCGCAAGATCATCGTGGACACCTACGGCGGCATGGCCCGCCACGGCGGCGGGGCCTTCTCCGGCAAGGATCCCTCCAAGGTGGACCGCTCGGCGGCCTACGCCGGGCGCTACGTGGCCAAGAATGTGGTGGCGGCCGGGCTTGCCGACCGCTGCGAGATCCAGGTCTCCTACGCCATCGGCGTGGCGCGGCCCACGTCCATCAGCATCGACACTTTCGGCACCGGCAAGATCTCCGACCGGCGCATCGTCGAGCTGATCCGGGAGCACTTCGACCTGCGCCCCTGGGGCATCATCACCATGCTGGACCTGCTGCGCCCGCGCTACCAGCCCACGGCCGCCTACGGCCACTTCGGCCGCGAGGACCTGGACCTCCCCTGGGAACGCACCGACAAGGCCGCCGACCTGGCCTCGGCGGCGGGGCTGGATTGAGATTGGAGTTGGACGCGGAGGTCGCAGAGACGCAGAGGACGCGGAGATTCCTGATATAAGATTCTTGCTTTCTCCGCGTTCTCTGCGTCTCTGCGACCTCCGCGTTGATTTGCAGAACCGAACCGGAAGCCCGGCAGGACCCGGCAACGGCACCTGCCAGAAATGCCGGCGGACCGGACCAATGGTCAGGGTTCGCCACCAACGCGGACAGTGAGGTTCGCGGGTTGTGACGTGCCGAGGAGCGCTGCAGCGGGGTGGGACCCCGTCAGGCTCGGTACGGAGCATCAAACTGCAGTAACGGCGCTCATCCATCAACCATGGAGATTGACACCATGAATGCTGTGATGAACCCGAGCAAGGGCGACTACATCGTCGCCGACATCGATCAGGCCGACTTCGGCCGCAAGGAAATTGCCATCGCCGAGACGGAAATGCCCGGCCTGATGGCCACCCGCGAGGAGTTTGCCAAGGACAAGCCCCTCAAGGGCGCGCGTATTGCCGGCAGCCTGCACATGACCATCCAGACCGCGGTGCTGATCCAGACGCTGGAGGCGTTGGGTGCCGAGGTGCGCTGGGCCTCCTGCAACATCTTCTCCACCCAGGACCACGCGGCGGCCGCCATCGCCGCCAACGGAACGCCGGTGTTCGCCTACAAGGGCGAGACCCTGGACGAGTACTGGGATTACGCCCATCGCATCTTCGAGTGGCACGACGGCGGCACCCCCAACATGATCCTCGACGATGGCGGCGACGCCACGCTGCTGGTCATGCTGGGCGCCAAGGCCGAAAAGGACCCCTCCGTGCTGGACAACCCCGGCAATGAAGAGGAGCAGGCCCTGTTTGCCTCGATCAGGAAGCGTCTGGAGACCTCGCCCGACTGGTATTCCAACATCAAGAAGAATCTCAAGGGTGTCACCGAGGAGACCACGACCGGTGTGCATCGTCTCTACCAGATGCAGAAGGAAGGCACCCTGCCCTTCCCGGCCATCAACGTGAACGACTCGGTCACCAAGTCCAAGTTCGACAACCTCTACGGCTGCCGCGAGTCCCTCGTGGACGCCATCAAGCGCGCCACCGACGTGATGGTGGCCGGCAAGGTCGCCGTGGTGTGCGGCTATGGCGACGTGGGCAAAGGCAGCGCGCAGTCGCTGCGCGGCCTCGGCGCCAGCGTGTGGATCACCGAGATCGACCCCATCTGCGCCCTGCAGGCCGCCATGGAGGGATATCGTGTGGTGACCATGGAAGAGGCCGCCGACAAGGCTGACATCTTCGTCACGGCCACGGGCAACAAGGACGTTATCACCTACGATCACATGGCCCGCATGAAGGACCAGGCCATCGTGTGCAACATCGGGCACTTCGACTCCGAAATCGACGTGGCCAGCCTCGGCAAGCTGACCTGGGAGAACATCAAGCCCCAGGTGGACCACGTGATCTTCCCCGACGGCAAGCGCATCATCATGCTGGCCAAGGGACGCCTGGTGAACCTGGGCTGCGGCACGGGCCATCCCAGCTTCGTGATGTCCAACTCCTTCACCAACCAGGTGATGGCGCAGATCGAGCTGTTCTGCCACGGCGACCGTTACAAGAACGAGGTTTACGTGCTGCCCAAGCACCTGGACGAGAAGGTGGCCGCCCTGCACCTGAAGAAGCTGGGCGCCCAGCTGACCCGTCTGACCGAGGAGCAGGCGAAGTACCTCGGCCTGCCGGCGGAAGGCCCGTTCAAGCCGGAACACTACCGGTATTAGAGGCAGGTACAAGGTACAAGGGGCAAGGTACAAGGGGGCTACTCCCTGTACCTTGCCCCTTGGTTTTTTCCTTTCCCTTTTTACCTTTGCCCTTGTACCTTCGACATCATGAAATCACAAAGAGCACACGAGAAAGTTTTCAGCTTTGAGTTCTTCCCCCCCAAATCGGACGAAGGGGCGGAGAAACTGCGCAAGGCCCGCGAGGCACTTGCGACACTCAAGCCCAAGTTCTTCTCCGTCACCTACGGGGCCGGCGGGTCAACACAGACGCGCACCCTGGACACGGTGCTGGAGATTCAGCGCGACGCCCGCTTCGAGGCGGCGCCGCACCTGTCGTGCATCGGCTCCACGCGCGAACACGTTCGCGAGATCCTGGAGCTGTACCGCCGGAACGATATCCGCCACATCGTCGCCCTGCGCGGCGACATGCCCTCGGGTATGCGCGGTGACCCCGGCGAATTGCGCTATGCCAACGAACTGGTGGCCTTCATCCGCGAGGAGACCGGGGATCACTTCTTCATCGAGGTGGCCGCCTACCCCGAGATGCACCCGCAGGCGCCCAGTTACCAGAAGGACCTGGAGAACTTCAAACGCAAGGTGGAAGCCGGTGCGGACTCGGCCATCACCCAGTACTTCTATAACGCCGAGGCCTATTACCACTTCGTGGACTGCTGCGAGAAAATGGATGTGACTCTGCCCATCGTCCCGGGCATCATGCCCATCACCAATTACACCCAGCTGGCGCGCTTTTCCGATGCCTGCGGGGCGGACATCCCCCGATGGATCCGCAAGCGCCTTGAAGGCTACGGCGAGGACATGGCCTCCATTCGCGCCTTCGGCGAGGAGGTGGTGACGCGGCTGTGCGAACAGCTGCTCGATGCCGGCGCACCCGGCCTGCACTTCTACACCATGAACCAGTCCAAGGCGACCCTGGCCATCTGGAACAATCTGGGGCTGAAGGCGGGCTAACTGTGTTACCCCAACAGGTCGTTCACAGGTAAAGCGTGGG
>NZ_MVBK01000008.1:35777-37629 GCF_002000365.1 Thioalkalivibrio denitrificans
AACGTATTGAGAGATCACAGCTAACCCGCATATTGCACCAAGGCGGCCGGCGGCTACCAGCCGAAGATCACGCCCTTGAGCAACAGGTAATGGGGATCGTACTCGCCCTGGGCCACGGGAATCAGGCGGGTTGCATCGCCGGCAAACCGACGCAGGAGCGGTGCGGTGCTTTGTTCGCCGTCTGTGGTGAGCAGTTCCCTGAGCGCTTGACGGCCCTGTTCGTCAACACGGGGGCCGGCGGTGAAGCCCTGCTGCGGCAGGCCCTCGCTGCGGAAAAGGATCCGCGTCCCCTCCCTGTCCTCGTCACTCAGGATGTTGTTGTAGAAGCCGGCCGGCAGCGCCGCCGCCACGCACTCGCCCGCACGGAACTGCTCAAACGCCTGCTGCATACCGCGCCGGGCCGGGTGGATCATCGGTTGCCTGATGGTATTGGGGTACTGGGACAGGAGCACCAGAGGCGCCAGATTCGGCGGGGCCACCGCGCATACTCGCCGGGCCACCAGGTCATCCAGAGACTGGATAGACGTGTCGGTTTCCGGAACGATCACCACGAACATCAGCTGTCCCGGCATGCGCGCCAACGGGGCATGATCGATCTCATGGATCCGCCAGGCAATCAGGTGCGGCCCGTCCAGGACGATATCGAAGACCTCGTTGCGCATGTCGCGCTGATAGGCAAGCCAGTTGCCCGGATGACGATACTGCACTTCCCGCCCCAGCGCCTCGCTCATGCGTTGTGCAAGCGGGCCGTATAACTGCATGCCCTGTTCGGGATTCTCCCGCGGTGCCGCGGTGAGTACCAGCGGCCCCTGGGCGGCGACCTGGCCCATACCGAGCCAGGCCACGAGCACAAGCAGGCCCGACCGCACCAGGCGGTTCAGTGATGCATTCATCATTGCTCTCCTCTGAGCGCCCCGGCCTGCTGCGTCGGCCTGCCGGGTCATCATTGTTATATGGGCACTACGATGCCTTGCAGGCGCTGGTAGGATAAGCGACATTCCTTTGTCCACTCCAGCTCCACGCCCACCGCTTATGCGCACAATCCGCCTGTTCGTCGACCAGCCCCTGGCGATTGGAGACAGCATCGAGCTGGACGAACGTGCCCACAGGCACGCGATCCAGGTATTGCGCCTGCGCCCGGGTGCACGAATCACCCTCTTCAACGGACGGGGCGGGGAGTATCAGGCAGAGATCACGCTGGCGGACAAGCGCCGGTCCGCGGCCGATATCAAGGCATTCGAGGACCGCGACACCCGACCCGCGTTGAGTGTCACCCTGGTGCAGGGTATCTCCCGGGGCGAACGCATGGACTTCAGCCTGCAGAAGGCCACGGAACTGGGCGTGAGTCGTGTCGTACCGATCATTACACGGCACAGTCAGGCCCGCGGAGATGCCCGCCGCCTCGCCAACCGCCACAGCCACTGGCAGGGCGTGATCATCAGCGCCTGTGAACAATGCGGGCGCAATGAACTGCCCATCCTTGAGCCGGCGACCACCCTGGACCAATGGTTGTCAGACGAACGTGACGCTTACGGTGGTGAGATATGCGGGCTGGTCCTGGATCCCCAGGCGGACCACGGCCTCGGGAACATGTCGCCCCGCGGCCCCGTCCACCTGCTCATTGGCCCGGAAGGCGGTCTGGACGACGCGGAAATCGCTCTGGCCCGGCGCCACGGCATGCACCCCGTCAGTCTCGGCCCGCGCATCCTGCGCACCGAAACCGCCGGCATTGCCGCGCTGGCGGTGATTCAGGCGTTGTGGGGGGACCTTTGTTGAAAGGATGAAGGTGGAAGGATGAAGGATGAATGAATTCGCCTGTCCCCTGGCTAAGATTTCATCCTTCATCCTTCAT
>NZ_MVBK01000008.1:37665-86953 GCF_002000365.1 Thioalkalivibrio denitrificans
CTTCATCCTTCATCCTTCCGAACAGAGGTTCCCTCTGTTCGGTCAAAGTCTCTGCAGGTTCTCCTGCAGCCGGTGCTCGATGCGTTCGAGGCGGGGGATGACGCAGCTGACACCGCTGGCGCGGACGCGATGGCCGAATTCGACCGCGTCCCCTTCCTCACTCTCCAGTGGTTCGAGATCGTGGTCGGCCACCTTGAGCGGATGGGGGATGCCGCGCACCTGGATGGCGTAGTACGACAGGCCGGGCAACTGCTCCAGACCGTGCATGACCAGCACGCGTTGCAGTCGGTTGCCGGTGGGTTCCGGCGGGGCGCCGAGCAGCGTTTCCATCGACACGACCGGAACCTGCTCGTTGCGCCACTCCACCACGCCGGTGAGCCACGGCGGCGCGCCGGGGACCTGGCGCGAGGACTGCTGCGTGATCACCTCCGCCACCACCGGTTGGGGCAGCAGCAGATGCTGCTCCGCGAGCGGCACGATGAAGCAGTTCAGGGTGTCGGACGGATCGCTCATGAAGTCTCGGTACCGGGTTCGGCTCGCAGTGAACTACGCAGGATCATGCGGGCAGAATGTCCTTGATATTCGCCAGCAGGTCCGCTTCCTGATAGGGCTTGCCCAGGTAGCGGTTGACGCCGATGTCCAGCGCCCGTTGGCGATGCTTCTCTCCGGTGCGCGACGTGATCATGATGATGGGCACGTTCTGCAGGCGGCTGTCATTGCGCATGTGCGTGGCCAGTTCGTAGCCGTCCATGCGCGGCATCTCGATATCCAGGAGCATGATGTCCGGGACGTTCTCCTGCAACTGGGCCACGGCATCCAGTCCATCCTTCGCCGTGATCACACGGAAGTTGTTGCGCTCCAGCATGCGCGCCGTGACCTTGCGGATGGTGATGGAGTCGTCCACCACCATGACCGTGGGCATGGCCGCCTCGGCGAGTTCCGCGTCCGGCGCACGGTAGACCAGCTGCACGCCGGCACCGATGCGCACCAGGGCCGGCACGTCGAGAATCAGCACCACGCGGCCGTCGCCGAGAATGGTCGCCCCGGAGATACCGCGCACCTTGGCCACTTGCGGACCCACGGACTTCACCACCACCTCGCGGCTGCCCAGGAGCCCGTCCACGTGCAGCGCGATGCGGTGGTCACCGGAACGGACCAGCAGCACCGGGTACATGATGTCCTCGGCATGCAGGTGGGGTTGTGACACATCGAGCAGCACGCCCAGGTGCTTCACCTCGTAGGTGTTGCCCGCGTAGTCGTACAGCGGATGATCCTGTTCGTAGTAAGCGGCCAGATCCTGCGAGCGCATGCGCACGATGCCTTCGATGCTGGACAGCGGCACCGCGTACAGATCCTCGCCCACCTGCACGAGCAGGGCCTGGTTGATGGCCAGCGTGAAGGGCAGGCGCACCGTGAAGGTCGTCCCCTTGCCCTGCACGGATTCGATGCTCAGGGTGCCGCCCAGCTGCTTGATCTCGCTGTTCACCACGTCCATGCCGACGCCGCGGCCCGAGATCTGGCTAATCTCGGCGGCGGTGGAAAAGCCCGACTCCAGGATGAACTGCATCACGTCCTCGTCCGTGAGCAGCGCCTCGTCGCCGCTGATCAGGCCGAGCCCGCGCGCCTTCTCACGCACCGCCTTGAGATTGATGCCCGAACCGTCGTCCTTGACACGGATGACCACCTCGGAGCCTTCCCGGCTGACCTCCAGGTCCAGATGGCCGGTTTCCGGCTTGCCCGCCGCCTTGCGCGCTTCGGGGGATTCGATGCCGTGATAGACGGCGTTGCGCAGCATGTGCTCCAGAGGGGCCACCATGCGCTCCAGCACGGAACGATCCAGCTCACTGCCCTCGCCGCGCACATCCAGGTTCACGCGCCTGCCCAGTTCCGACGCCGTCTGACGCACCACGCGCCGCAGGCGCGGCGCCATGTTGGCAAACTGCACCATGCGCGTACGCATGAGCCCTTCCTGAAGATCGGTACTGACGCGCGACTGCTGCAGGAGCAGCGTTTCGGAATCGCGCACCTGGTCGGACAGGATCTCCTGGATGCTCACCAGGTCGTTGATACTTTCGGCCAGCGCGCGGGAGAGCTGCTGGATGTTGGAGTAGCGGTCCATCTCCAGGGGATCGAAGTCCTCCTCGAGCCCCTGTTCCTCCTTTTCCTTCTCATACCGGAACAGGATCTGCGCCTCGGTCTCCAACTCGAGCTTGCGCAGCTGCTCGCGCAGGCGGGTCACCGTCTGCGCAAGCTCGGCCAGGTTGAAACCGAAACCGGTGATCTGCTGTTCAAGGCGGGCGTGGTAGATGTTCACCTCGCCGGCATAGTTGACCAGGTTGTCCAGCACCTCCGATCGCACCCTGACCAGTTCCTGGGCACTGGCGGCTTCACTCGTCCTGGCGGGCCGGGCGTCCTCCTCGGGTTCACGCGCGCCCGTCTGCGCTGCGGGAGCGGGGGCCTCGGCCGTCGGCGCTTCCTCGAGGCGTTCGGCGAAACCGCCGGGGGTGTCGTCGGAAGGCAGATCGTCCACGTCGAGAAGCACCGTCTCGGCCTCTTCCTCGTAGAACGATTCCGCATCCAGATCGAGGACAGGTGAGAGCTCATCCTGCGTTTCGGGCTCAACCTCGGCGACCGGCAGCGCCTCCTCGGCGGCACCGGCACTGAAGGCGGTGATGCGGGCGATCAGTTCGGGCGCCGCCTCCACGGGCTGTCGGCTGCGCGCCTGCTCCAGCTGGGTGCTCAGCCGGTCCAGAGCCGCGCCCACGGCGTCCAGCATCTCCGGCTGGGGCACGTTGCGCCCTTCGGAGATCTCGATGATCAGGCTTTCCAGGGCATGACTGAGGTCACCGATATTGCGGAAACCCGCCATGCGGGCACCACCCTTGAGGGTATGCAGCTGGCGCTGGATCTCGGCGATGGTCCCCGGGTCGGACGGCGACTTGCGCCACGCTTCCAGCAGGTTGTCCGCGGAATCCAGGATCTCGACACCTTCCTCCAGGAAGATGTCCACCAGTTCCAGGTCCTGTTCGTCTGCCACATCCGGGGGCGGCACTTCCACGGGAGCGGACACTTCGGCGACCGGCGGCTTCTCTTCCGTCTCCGCCGGGGCCGGCGGAGACGGCTCCTGCGCACCCCCGAACTCAGCCGCGAACGGCGGGGGACGCATGGCATTCTCCTGCCTCTGCGCCTCGATGCGGGCAAGTTCCTCGTCGAGCAGCAACTGCATCTCGCCGGCCAGTGCCTCGCCCGACGGCAGGGCAGCACCCCCCTGTTCCAGTGCCGACAGCACGTCGGCAACATGATCGACGAGGGCATGGAAACGCGGCAACACGTCGGCCGGCACGGGCAAGTCGCTGTCCTTTCGCGCCTTGATATAACGCTCGCAGGGCCCGCAGACCTCGGAAATCTCCGGCACCTCAGCTGTGCGTGCGGCCCCGTTCAGGGTATGGATGGCACGCAGCAGGGCATCGCTGACAGGCAGCCCTTCCTCGCCCCCCTGGCCTGCACCATGGATCAAACCCCGCAGGACTTCCAGGTGCTGACCCGTCTCGTTGCGGAAGATCTCCAGCAGCGTGGGATCCATGCGCGCCGGCGACTCTTCCTGCAGATCACCCAGCGCCCCGATATGGGCGACTCCGGATGCCGGTGCCTCCGCCTGCGCGGGCGCCGCGTCATCCTCCCATTGGCGGGCGCCGGCATCCTCCTGCGGCTCGAACCCGGCGGGCAGATCGTCGCGACGCAGCAGACGTGTCTCGTCGTCGTGGCCTGCCTGGCTCACCTCATCCAGCGCGGAAATGTCGGGCTGCGCCTCCCCGGGGACCCATTCGGACTCGAGTTCGAGTTCGCTGACCTCCGGCTTCTCGGTAACGACGGTATCGGCGTCCTGTTCGGCCGTCTCCGCCAGGGACTCCGGCTCTTCCAAATCCGGTTCGAACGGTTGCGGCGCCGTGTCCAGCGTGTCGCCACCGAGGCCGGGCAGTCCCTCATCGCCCACGTCCAGTATCACCGTGGGGGTGTCCTCGCCGGCCGCAACAAGCATCTCCAACGTGTCGTCGTCGCCGGAGGCGTCCTCGGCGGCGACGGGTTCGGCAGGCGCATCGGCGACCGGGGCGGCGGGCTGTGCCACCGGCGGCGCCGCCGGGGTCGGCACCTCGCGGTCTCCCCTGGCCAGCGCATGCGCCCGGGCCATGAGGCCGTAGACCTGTTCATCGTCGCCCGGTCCGCCGGTGATCTGCTCGCGCAGTGCCGGAAGCACACGCAACGCCTCGTCCAGGACCTGATGAACATCCGGCGACGCAGGCGCCGTCTGATCGATGACACGATTGAGCAGGTTCTCCATGGACCAGGCGAACTCGCCCAGCAGTTGCGCGCCCACCAGCCGTCCGCTGCCCTTGAGCGTATGGAAGGAGCGGCGCACCGTGGTAAGCGCCTCCTGATCAGCGGGATTGTTGCGCCACTGGGGCAGGAACTCGCGAATACGCTCGATCTCCTCCTGGGCTTCCTCCAGGAAGATCTCCAGGATCTCCTCGTCCGGCTCCCCGGACATCACCGCAAAGCGTTCCGGTTCCGGCTTCGGCTCCGCTTCGGGTGTCGGAGCCACCGCCGGCGTGCCCGTGTCATTCGGCAGTTCGGCAGACGCCCCCGCCTCGTCAGGGGCTTCCGGGGACGGCGTGCCCGCTTCCCGGACAACGGTATCCGCGTCGGATGACAACGACTCGCCCTGCGCCTCCGGCTCCGGACGGGTCACTACCCAGGTGGGCTCCTCGCTTACCGGCGAGACACCGGTGTAAACAGTCGTGGCATCGCTCGCGGCGCCGCCGTCGGTCGCCGTTCCGGCGGGCACCACCAGCCGCTCCAGGCACTGGCGCGCCGTGTCCAGCATCGGGCGCGGGTCGCCGCTGCCATTGTCCAGGGTTTCCAGGTACAGCTCGACGGCCGCGACCGATTCGGCCAGGGCCTCCTGCTCATCGATATCGGGCACGTGCCCGTGGGCAAGCACCCGTTGCTGAAGATAGCCCCGCACCCCGAGCAGCACGTCGGCCACGTCGTCCAGTGACATCATGGACAGTGCCCCCGCGACCCGGGAAAGCGTCTCGGGAACGTCGTTCAGCTGTTCCGTGCGGGCCGGTTCCGACATGAAGTCCAGGATCGCGCCCTTGGCCTTGGCGATATCCGCCAGCGCCTCGTGCAGGATGGTGGTGACGATGGTGCGTGATTCGCTGGCGGTGAGATCGCCGAAGGCGTTGGGCAACGGCCCGTCGCGCCCGGTGACCCGGCCGCGGGAGGCCACCAGACCGTTGATGGCCGTTTCCAGCTTGAGCAGGCGCGAGGCCACGTCCATGAGCACGACGTCATCGTGCCGCGACTGGTCCTTGACCATCTCCTCGATGACATCGGCCTCGCGCAGCGCCATCTCGCGCGGCTCCGCCATGCCCAGCATCGCCATGGTGTCCGCCATGCGATGCAGCTTCTCCACCAGCGGGGCAAGCTCGGACGCCGGCTGGTCCTCGTTGTGCATGAACACGTCCAGGCCGTCCTTGACCTCCGCCAGGTCCTCGCGGATGGCGCGGGACACGGTCTCCAGCAGCTGCTGGTTGGGGCCCCTGATGTCCTCCAGCGCCTGCTCGAGATCGATGCCTTCGGGCAGTAGTTCGTTGAGCCGGAAGGCGCGCTTGACGGCCTGTACCTGGTCGCCGCCGGGGCGCGAACGGCCCACGTAGTAAATCAGGTTCTTGAGCAGGTCCCCCGGCATCTGCCGGCTCAGGCCGCGCTCACCCTCCTGGATCAGCACGCGGATCTGGCGGTCCACGCGCCCCAGCAACTGCTTGACCGTGACGCTGGCGTCCAGGGCATCGTCGGCCAGCGCCTCGGCCACCGCCCCGCTGATCCAGAACAGCCGGCGCACGGCATCATCCCGGGCCGCGCGTCTCAGGCTCGAGATCACCTCCTGAATACGCCCCAGGCTCGGCTTGACGTTCTTGTGGCGGAACAGGCCGAGCAGGCCCAGCTGGTAGGCATGACGGCTGCGCCGTGCGAGTACCTGGATGTCCTCGCCGCGCTCGGCGCCCGGGGGTTCCTCACCCTCGTCGAGACCGGTGATGCCCTCCATTTCCGGGAAGAACAGCACGTTCTCCGACAGGAGGCTCGCATTGCGGGTGGTGCGCAGGTCGTTGAGCAGCGGGAGCAGGACAATGGGGATGTCCCGATGCCCGGTCTGGATGTGTTCCAGATAATCGGGCAGTTGGAGGATCGCACGCATCAGGACTTCATAGGCGTCGTCCCGGCTGGTCACGCCGCCCTCGCGGACGGCCTGCACCAGGTGGACCATCTCCTCGGCGAGCAGCGCCGCACCATGCAGCTCCACCATCTGCAGGGTACCCTGCGCCTGCCGGAGCTTGTCCGCACTCTCGACCAGCTCCTCGGAGCGGGCATCGTCCTCGATATAGGCCTCGAGCGCACCCCGCGCCTCGTCCAGCAGGGTGTCCAGCTCCTTCTTCACCCAGTGCAGCGCACTGTACTCGATGGTGTCATCCTGGCTCATGGCACACCCGGTTACGTGAGGCGACAGACAGCGGCGGAATCAATCCACATGCCCTGGTCAAGCCACCTTGTGCTCTTTCTCGTCCTGAACGTCCTGACCCCGTTCGGCCGCGGGGCTTTCGGGACCTTCGGTGCCTTTGTCTTCTTCCTCCGCCTCCTGGTCGAGGATGACCGTCTCGAGCTGCTCGGACTCGGGCAGCTTGAAGCCGGCCACCGACTTGCGCAGTTCGGTGGCAAGATTGGTGAGGTTGCCGATGGACACCGCCGTTTCGTTGGTGCCGTCGGAGGTCTGCATGGTGATCTCCTGGATCACGTTCATGGTGTTGGACACGTTCTGGGCCACCGCCGCCTGCTGCCGCGCGGCATGGGAGATGGTGGCGATCAGATCGGCCAGCTGGTGCGACACGCCTTCGATCTCGCTCAGCGCGTCGCCCGCGTCCAGGGCCAGCTTGGCCCCGTTCACCACGTTGGCGGTGGAGTGCTCCATGGAGATCACCGCCTCGTTGGTGTCGGCCTGAATGGTCTTCACCAGGGCCTCGATCTGCTTGGTGGCGTTGGCGGAGCGCTCGGCGAGTCGCTGCACTTCGTCCGCCACCACCGCGAAGCCGCGGCCCGCCTCGCCGGCCGCCGATGCCTGAATGGCGGCGTTCAGCGCGAGGATGTTGGTCTGGTCGGCAATGTCGTTGATGAGGCCCACGATGTCGCCGATCTCCTGGGACGATTCGCCAAGGCGCTTGATCCGCTTGGAGGTCTCCTGGATCTGCTCGCGAATGGTGTCCATGCCGTCGATGGTCTTGCGCACGGTGAGGGCACCCTTGCCGGCGATTTCCACCGACTTCTGCGCCACCTCCGCGGAGGTTTCGGCGTTGCGCGATACCTGTTCGATGGTGTCCGCCATGTCGGTAATCGACGACGATGCCGAGGCGATCTCGCGCGCCTGGTGGCTGGAGGCGTCGGCAAGGCGCAGCGCCGTGGACTGGGTCTTGACCGCCGCGGTCGACACCTGCATGGCCGTCTGGTTGATGGTGGTCACCAGGCTGCGCAGGGCGTCGATGGCGTAGTTGACCGAGTCGGCGATGGCCCCGGTGATGTCCTCGGTCACCGTCGCGTGCACCGTAAGGTCACCCTCGGCGAGGTTGGTCATCTCGTCGAGCAGTCGCAGAATGGCGCGCTGGTTACGACGGTTCTGCTCGGTGGTGACCGCGAGACGCCGGCGGGTATCCTGGTAGAGGATGTAACCCAACAGGATCAGGGTGGCCAGGGACAGGGCGCCGAACAGGTAGCCCGCGAACACCCACACGTCCAGGCGTCCACCGGCGCCCAGGAGACTCGACTCCAGTTCGGTAGTCACGTCGAGCATCTGCCCGGAGAGGCCCTCCACCTGCTCGGCCGCCTCCTTGATGTCGAACAACCGCGGCGCCTCCTCGAGAATGCCGCCCACGTTGTCGCTCACCATGCTGAACAGCATGGCCACTTCACGCAGCTTGTTCTGCGCTTCCGCGTCGTCCACCTGGACAATGCCAAGTGCGGGGAAGCCCCTGATCATGCCTTCCAGCACGCGACCGAACTCGGCCGCGTCCCGGCCGAAGCGGTCGGCCGCGCTGGCCGCCGCGATGCCGCCTTCGAGCACCCCGGTGAGGCTGTGCTGCACGCGCTGCGCCAGCATCAGCTGGCGGCTGGCGATGTAGATCTGCTCAGGCGCGGCATTGGCCGCCACGAGGCTTTCCACCACCTCGTCGGAGAGCGCCATCAGTTCCGGGATGGACTCGGTGATGACCTCGAAGTATTCCGACACGGCGAGCACCGCGTCCTGACCGTCGATGATGCTGTTGATATTGCCGCGGTACTCCGACCAGGCGGCCGCCACCCTATCCAGATCACCCACCACATCCTCGGGCGCCGCGGGCAGACCCGTTGCGGGATCACCCGCCTGCAGCTGCTGGAGCGCGCGGTCGAACTGGTCACGCAGGTTTCGCAGCTGCGGGAAGGCGGCCTGGTTGCCTGCCGCCGACTCCAGGGCGAAGGTGGCAATTCGCTGCGACGTCAATCGCTGGTCGGCAGCGATGGCCACGTGATCGCGGTTGTGACCCACCTGGACGGTGTAGTACACGAACGCCACCACGGTGGCCAACATGAACAGAATGAGCAGACCCACCAATATGGTGAAGGTCCGGTTGAATCCGAGCTTCAGCCCGTCAGTGGTAGTCCCCTTCATGATCTTTCTCCCTGCACCTGCCTCGGTGTATTCGTCTGAGTGGATCCCCGCCCTGCCGAGCAGGGCCCTGCTTTTCTTGTTGTATCGGGACCGCCCGCTTCGCGCGGGCACGGCCTCGGTTCAAACCATTTCGCCGGCGTGCGCCTCATCCACTGGATACGTTGAGAAAGCCCTCATCCCGGGCCAGTCGCCACGGGCTGAAGACCGCGAAGTGTTCGTTTCCAGAGCGAAACGAGCCGGACAGGTACGGGGCGAGCGCCTGATCCCGGATCGGCAGCTCCATGTCCCGGTCGTCCACCCAGAAATGTTTCATGCCCTGCACGGATTCCACGACCAGACCGGCGTAGACACCGTCGCAGTTGACCACCAGCAGCCGCTTGCGGCGCGTGTCACGCGACAGGTTCTCGCCGTAGAGAAACCCCTGCAGATCCATCACCGGCAGCAGGTTTCCGCGCATGTTGGCCATGCCGTAGGCCCAGGGCTTGACCCCCGGTATGCGTGTGCAGCGCGGCGGCGTGACGATCTCGGCCACCTCGTCCATGGGCGCCAGCAACCGGTAACCGCGCAATTCGAAGAGCACGCCCTTCCAGGCCTCTTTCTGTTCCAGCTGAACCGGCAACTGCCCGGCCAGCGTCCTGCCCTTGCTCGCCAGGGACTGCAGGTAACGGAACGGGGACTGGATGGCGGCGGCGGTCATGAGTCGGCTGGTTTCATGACACCAGCGCCTTGACGCGCTGCATCAGGTCCCCTTCCTTCACCGGCTTGACGATGTAGTCCTTGGCGCCCTGACGCATCGCCCAGACCTTGTCGGTTTCCTGGTCCTTGGTGGTGACCACGATCACCGGAATGGCGCTGGTGGCAGCGTCGTTGGCCAGCTGGCGCGTGGCCTGGAACCCGTTGAGGCCGGGCATCACCACGTCCATCAGCACCAGGTCCGGCTTGTGCTGTTTGGCGATGGAGACCCCCTCTTCGCCGCTGGCGGCAGTGAGAACGGTATAGCCGTTCTTCTCCAGCATGCTCTTGAGGACATGGACCTCCGTCGGGGAGTCGTCAACCACAAGTATGCGCGTCATTGAGTCTTGTCTCCGTCGTTTCTCGTCCGTTGCCCGCCCGGCCCCCGATGTCGGGCCCGTGTCCCTGTCGTGCCGGCAGGTCCTTCTAGTGATGTTTCACGTGCATCCTGATGGCGCCGAGCAGGTCATCGCGGGTGAAAGGCTTGGTCAGATACTGCTCGGACCCCACAATGCGCCCCCGGGCCTTGTCAAAGATGCTGTCCTTGCTGGAGAGCATGATGACCGGTGTCTGCTTGAACAGCCGGTTATGCTTGATCAGCGCACAGGTCTGATAGCCGTCCAGCCGGGGCATCATGATGTCCACAAATATGATGTCAGGCTTGTGCTCGGCGATCTTGGCCAGGGCCTCGAAACCGTCGGTGGCAGTCACCACTTCACAGCCCTGTTTCTTCAGCAGGGTCTCTGCAGTCCGACGGATGGTCTTGCTGTCATCAATGACCATGACCTTGAGTCCGCTCAGCTCCACCGGCTCGTCGGCACTGCCCTGGGTTTGTTCGCTCACAGCACCCCCAAACATCCGTCAACTGTCCGAGTTCCGGGCCGAATTTACTCCATGACCTGGGTTTAATCAAACAGATATCTCGAGGCCCGCGGACAGTTTAGAGCCCCAATGTTAGGTGACTTCTAACGCCTTCGGGCGCCCATCGGTCAGGCGAAATGTGCCCTTCATCACACTATGGTTCCGCACAGGCTGAAAACAACGCCTGTCCGTGTGCACCGGCGTTTCATTTGTGATGTCGGCACGGAGTGCATAATCTTGAGCCGGCGCCGGTATGAATCGGCCCGAACGAGGGGGACAATCAGCGTGCAGCGCTCCGCACCAAAGATCGGCGTGATCATGGATCCCGTGGGGTCCATCAACATCAGGAAGGATTCCACCTTCGCCATGCTGCTGGCGGCCCAGCGTCGCGGCTGGCCCCTGCATTACATGGAACAGCATGACCTGTGGCTCGAGGACGGCAGCGTGTTTGCTTCCACCCGGCCCCTGAGCGTGCGCGACGATCCCGCCGACTGGTTCAGCCTCGGAGAACGCGAACAGGCTCCACTCGATACGCTGGATGTCCTGCTGATGCGCAAGGACCCGCCCTTCGACATGGAATACGTGTATACCACCTACCTGTTGGAGCTGGCTGCCGGCAAGGGCTGCCTGGTGGTCAACCGGCCGGACAGTCTGCGTGATGCCAACGAAAAGCTCTTCACCGCCTGGTTTCCCCAGTGCTGCCCACCAACACTGGTGAGCCGGGACATGGGGCGGCTGCGCGACTTCCTCCAACGCCAGCAGGACATGGTGGTCAAGCCGCTGGACGGCATGGGCGGCGCCTCCGTGTTCCGGGTCCGGGATGGCGACCCCAACACGGGCGTCATCCTGGAGACCGTCACGGAACACGGCACGAGAACGGTGATGGCGCAGCGCTTTCTACCCGAATACGTGAAGGGCGACAAACGCATCCTGCTCATCAATGGCGAGCCGGTCCCCTATGCCCTCGCCCGGATCCCGGCCACCGGCGAAGGCCGCGCCAACCTGGCCGCCGGAGGGCGCGGCGAGGGCGTGGAACTCACCGAACGCGACCGCTGGATCTGCGAGCAGGTGGCACCGGCGCTGCGGGAGCGGGGATTGCTGTTTGTCGGCCTGGACGTGATCGGCGACTACCTCACCGAGATCAATGTCACGAGTCCCACCTGCATCCGGGAGCTGGACGCCCTGTATGGACTGGATATCGGCGGTCAGCTCATGGATGCCATCGAACGCCGTCTGGAGGCACAGCACTGACACTTCCGCAGGCCCGCGCCATGCGACGGATCGTTGCGCGGCATCATTCCGGGCGGGTGCCGACTTGGGCTAAGATGCCGCACGGCTGCCCGATCACTCCGTGACCTGTACGATGCGTGGCCGCCCGCAACCGGAACATGCCCCGCAAAGCTGCGCTCACCCGGTGGACAGAGCCCTGACCCACACGTCCATGACACGCACCCTCACCCTGCTGCTGATCCCGTTCGTACTGCTGCTCGCCGCCTGCGAACGGCCCGCGATTCACACCGAGCGCATGCTGGCCTTCGGCACGCTGGTCGAGGTCAGTATCTACACTGCGGACGAGGACCTTGCCCGCGCCGGTGCCAACGCTGTCCGGGAGGACTTCGAGTACATGCACCGGGCATGGCATCCGTGGCAGCCGGGCGCCATGGGACGCACCAACCAGCTGCTGGCCATGGAAGGGTGGTTCTCGGTGAGCCCCTCCATACTGCCCCTGCTGAAACTGGCCGCGGAACTGGAGGCGGCCAGTGACGGCCTGTTCAACCCGGTGATGGGCGAACTGATGGAGATATGGGGCTTCCACGGCGATGAAGAACCCCAGGCCCCGCCCGAGGAGGAGCGGATCCAGGAATGGCTCGAACGCGCCCCCTCCACCCGGTACATCGAACTGGACGGCATCCGCGCCCGCGCCACCCGGCCGGGCGTGCGCCTGGACCCCGGCGGGTTTGCCAAGGGTTACGCCGTGGACCGCGCCATGGAGCGTCTGATGGACATGGGGATTGATCACGCCATCATCAACGCGGGCGGCGACCTGCGCGCCATCGGGCAACCGGGCAGACGCGCCTGGCGCATCGGCATCCGGCACCCGGACGGCGAGGGCGTGCTGGCCTCCCTCGAACTTCAGGGCGACGAGAGCGTCTACACATCCGGGGATTACGAGCGCTATTTCGTCCATGACGGCACCCGCTATCACCACATACTCGATCCGCGCACCGCACGCCCGGCCCGTGAGACGCGCTCGGTGACCGTCATGCATCATGACGGCGCCCTGGCCGATGCCGCGTCCACCGCACTATTCGTTGCGGGCCCCGAACGCCTGGGAGAGATCGCGGGGCGCATGGGGGTGCACAAGGTCATGCTCGTGGATCCTGACGGCGAAGTGCACATGACCGGGGCCATGGCCGAGCGCATCCGCTTCGAGATCGATCCCGCGCCGACGGTGCACATCGTGGAGTTGTCGCAATGACCCGCGCCGACACCCTCGTTGTCCTGGCGGCCGCCCTGCTGGTGGGGTGGTCCTACACGCAGTTCTGGGGCACGTTATCGACCCCCGGCGCCGAGGTGCGCATCGTCGCCGGAGGAGAGGAATTCGCCCGGCTGCCGCTGAATACGGATACGCGTCTCGATGTCCCCGGCCCCGCGGGCGTGACGCTGGTGGAGATCTCCGACGGCGCGGCGCGATGCGCGCGCTCGCCGGGTGCCGCAGGCATCTGCCAGCGCAGCGGCTGGCTGAGGGAAGCGGGCGACATGGCGGTGAGCCTTCCCAACCGCGTCCTCATCGAGGTGCTGGGCGATGCGGAGACACGCTTCGACAGCATCAATTACTAGAGACAAGAGGCAAGAGGCAAGAGGCAAGAGGCAAGATCCAGGCAAAAACCCCCCTTGCCTCTTGTCCTTTGTATCTTGCCATTAGCCCGGACATTGCACCAAGGCGGCCGGCGGCTTTGTGAAACCTTTTTGAATGACCGACATAGATTCGCGCATCTGGGTACAAGGCGGCGGTGACAATGTGTACATCGCCGCCGGCCTATCGCGATCCTTGGTGCAATGTCCGGGCTGATGCTCTTATCCACGACCCGTGAGGACCATCTGGTTGCCTGGCTGGCGGCGCTGGCCATTGCGATCCATGTGCTGGAATCGGCATTGCCCAGCCCGATACCCGGGGTCAAGCCGGGGCTGGCCAACGTGATCACGGTGCTGGCGCTGGTGATGTTCGGATGGCGGGTGGCGGCCTGGGTCAGCCTGTTGCGGGTGCTCGCCGGCAGCCTGCTCACCGGCACGTTCCTGAGCCCCACGTTTCTCCTGAGCCTGAGCGGCGCCGCGGCGAGCCTGGCAGCGCTGCTCGTCGCCCACGCCCTTGTCGGACAACGGCTGAGCCCGTTGGGTCTTTGCGTGCTTGCGGCCATGGCGCACATGCTCGGCCAGTTCGCCATCGCCTACGCGCTGATCATCCCCCATCCCGCGCTGCTGAACCTGCTGCCGGTTTTGCTGAGCGCCGCCCTGCTGTTCGGTCTGGTCACTGGTACAATGGCCGCCCGCATCTACAGGCAACACCCGGCAGTATCCACATGAGCGCAGTCCGTACCGCAGCTGCCGTTACGCCGGCCGACCGGCTCGGGCTCACGCTGTTTCTAGCCGCCGTGATTCACGGCATCGTGATCCTCGGCGTGGGGTTCGGGATTCACCTGAGTTCGGGCGAGCGCACCCCTCCCATGATCGACGTGGTGCTCGTGCAGACCGAGTCACCCGTGCCGCCCGAGGAGACGGAGCGCATCGCGCAGGTGGATCAGCTCGCCAGCGGCCAGGCCGAGGAGCCGGACAGGCCCAGTGCACCGCTGACCGCCCCCCTGCCCCTGCCCACCGACGGCGAGGCCCAGGAACAGGTCACCCCCGCCACACCGCAACCGGAGCCCGTGCAGGAGGTCCCGGTGCTCACCCGGGAAGAGGCACCCACGCCGGCACCCGAACCGGAGCCCGTGGAAGAGGTCCCGCCGCGCGAACTGCCCACCGCGGATCGCCTGGTGGAACGCAGCCTGGAGATGGCACGCCTGAGTTCCGAGATCTCCGATCGCACGCGGCGCTACGCCGAGCGTCCCCGTATCCACTACGTGGATGCGCTGAGCGCGCGCAGCGCGGTGGAGGCGGCCTATATCGAATCCTGGGTGCGCAAGGTGGAACGCGTGGGCAACCTCAATTACCCGGACGAGGCCCGGCGCAACAGGCTGGACGGCTCACTGATCCTCAACGTGCTGCTGGATCACGAAGGCCGCGTACTCAAGGTGGAGGTGGCCTCCGGTTCCGGGCACCAGGTGCTGGACGATGCGGCCCGGCGCATCGTGGAACTCTCCAGCCCCTTCGCGCCTTTTCCCGCCGAGATGCGCCAGCGCTATGACCAGCTGATGATCACGCGCACCTGGGTGTTTCAGGGCGAGGCACGGATGCGCACGCGGTGACGGGGTGGCTCAATTCAAGATTCAAGATTCAAGATTCAAAGGGCAATCGGGGCACGCATCTTGATGAGGCCTGTTGCGAGGGGTGGCGTGTGGCCGGATACTATTCACAACGGATGACCGTCAGAGACCCATGACCGCTCACAGCAACTTCACCAACCAGTTCCTGATCGCCATGCCCGGGCTGGAAGACCCGAACTTCTTTCACTCGGTCACCTATATCTGTGAGCACAATGAACAGGGGGCCATGGGCATCGTCATCAACCAGCCGTCGGATCTCAATCTGCGCACCGTGCTCGAGCACATGAAGATCGAGGCGGCAGACGGCGCCGATGACACCCCGGTCTACAACGGCGGGCCGGTTCAGCCGGATCGGGGCTTCGTGCTCCATCCGCCCGGCGGTTCATGGTCTTCCTCCGTCCAGGTATCCGACATCGTGGCGGTGACCACGTCCCGGGACATCCTCGAGGCCATGGCGCGCCGCGAGGGTCCCGAACAGTTCCTGGTGGCCCTGGGGTATGCGGGCTGGGGGGCCGGCCAGCTGGAGCAGGAGATCGCCGCCAATGCCTGGCTCACCACCCCCTCCGACCCGGACATCCTGTTCACCCTGCCCGCAGACCGCCGCTGGCAGGCGGCCGCCACCCGCCTTGGGGTGGACCTGTCGCTGATCAGCGGTGATGCGGGACATGCCTGAGGGCAGGGACAAGGTACAAGATACAAGGTACAAGGGAACCGCGCTGGGGCTGGATTTCGGGCAGCGGCGCATCGGGGTGGCGGTGGGTAGTGCGGGCAGCGGTGGCGGCACGCCGCTGGGCGCGGTGTCCAACCGGGGAAACCAGCCGGACTGGGCGGCGCTGGACCGCCTGGTCGCCGAATGGCGGCCCGACGCGCTGGTGGTGGGCAAGCCCTTCAACCTGGACGGCAGCGACCACGGACTCACACCGCTGATCGACCGGTTCTGCGAAAGACTGTCCGATCGGTATAAACTGCCCGTGGCCCGCGTGGACGAACGTCTCAGTTCCCGCGAGGCGGCCGAACGGCTGCGCGATGCCCGACAGAGCGGGCGCCGGGGCCGGCGCGTGCGCAAGGAGGACGTCGACGCCATGTCGGCGGTCATCCTGCTCGAGACCTGGTTTTCGGAGAGCCCGTGACGGAAGAATCCCTGACTGACGACCTGCAGACGGTGCTCAACCGCATGGCGGAGACACTGAAGCAGCGCCTGAGCGCGCGGGGCACGCCCGACCCCGTCATGATCGGCATCCACACCGGGGGCGTCTGGGTGGCAGAGGCGCTGCACCGCCGCCTCGGACTTTCCCAGCCCCTGGGCAAGCTCGACATCAGCTTCTACCGGGACGACTTCAGCCGCATCGGCATGCACCCGCAGGTCAAACCGTCCAGCCTGCCCTTCGGGGTGGACGACCGCCACATCGTGCTGGTGGACGACGTCCTGTACACGGGGCGCACCATACGCGCGGCCCTCAACGAGATCTTCGATTACGGACGCCCCGCCTCCGTGACCCTGGCGGTGCTGGTGGAACGCGACGGGCGCGAGCTGCCCATCGAGGCGCAGGTGGCCGGCCAGCACCTCAGCCTGCGCCCCGACCAGCAGGTCAAGCTGCGCGGGCCGGACCCTCTCAGGCTGGAGGTGGCCAGCATCAAGGAGCAGCCGTGAGCAGCGCGGCCGATGCTCCGCGGCTCGTGTCGGCGCCGGGCCCGCTGCCGGCGAGCCTGCAGTTCAACGAGGAGGGCCGGCTTCGTCACCTGCTCTCGATCGAGGGCCTGTCCCGGGAACTGATCACCGAAATCCTGGACACGGCGGAATCCTTCGCCAGCATGAATGCCCAGTCGGTGAAGAAGGTGCCGCTGCTGCGCGGCAAGACCGTGGTCAACCTGTTCTTCGAGGCCAGCACTCGGACACGCACCACCTTCGAGCTGGCGGCCAAACGTCTGTCGGCGGACGTGCTCAACATCAACATCTCGGCATCCGCCACGGTCAAGGGCGAAAGCCTGCTGGATACGCTGCGCAACCTGGAGGCCATGTACGTGGACATGTTCGTGGTGCGCCACGAGGCCAGCGGCGCCGCCCACTTCATTGCCCGTCACGTGGCACCGCACGTCAGTGTGCTCAACGCCGGCGACGGCCGGCACGCGCACCCCACGCAGGCCCTGCTGGACATGTTCACGATCCGCCGCCACAAGGGCGACTTCGGCGCGCTTCGGGTGGCCATCGTCGGTGACATCCTGCATTCACGCGTCGCGCGCTCACAGATCCACGCCCTCAACATCCTCAATACCGGCGAGATCCGTGTGATCGCCCCGCAGTCCCTGCTTCCTGCCCATGTCGAGTCCCTGGGCGTGCACGTCTACAACGACATCCGCGCCGGGCTGCGCGACGTGGACGTGGTCATCATGCTGCGCCTGCAGCGGGAACGCATGGAGGCCGGGCTGCTGCCGTCGGAGCATGAGTTCTTCCAGCTCTACGGCCTCACCCAGGAACGCCTGGCACTGGCCAAGCCCAAGTGTCTGGTGATGCACCCGGGCCCGGCGAATCGCGGCGTGGAGATCGACTCCCGCGTAGCTGATGGGCCGCAGTCGGTGATTCTCGAACAGGTCACCTACGGCATCGCCGTGCGCATGGCGGTGATGTCCATGATCATGGGCGGGAGCGTCAACCCGTGAAGCTGCTCATCGACAACGCGCGCCTGCTGGACCCGGCCCAGGGAGTGGATCGCAACACGCGCATCTACATACAGAAGGACATGGTGGTGGCCCTGGACGAGGCCCCCGAAGGCTTTGAACCCCAGCGGCACATCGATGCCGCCGGCCGGCTGGTGATTCCGGGCCTTGTGGACCTGGCGGCCCGGATGCGCGAGCCCGGAGAGGAGCACAAGGCCACCATCGCCTCGGAGACCCGCGCCGCCGCAAGCGCCGGCATCACCACCCTGTGCTGCCCCCCGGACACCGGCCCACCGGTGGATTCTCCGGCGGAGGTGGAGCTGATCACCCGCCGCGCCAAGCAGGCCTGCGGTGTGCGGGTGCACGCCCTCGGCGCCCTCACCGCCGGCCTCGGCGGCGAACAACTCTCGGAGATGGCGGCGCTGAAACGCGCCGGCGTACTCGGCGTCAGCCAGGCCCTGAAACCCATGGCGAGCCACCTGCTGCTGCGCCGGGCCATGGAGTATGCCGCCAGCCATGAACTGACGGTCTTCCTGCACCCCATCGACTGGTCCCTCAATGCCCGCGGCTGTGTGCACGAAGGCCCCGTGGGCACGCGCCTCGGATTGCCCGGCATCCCCGAGGCTGCTGAGACCGCCGCGCTGGGCATGATCCTGGCGCTTTCCGAGCAGACCGGCGCCCGTGTGCACCTGTGCCGGTTGTCCACGACCCGGGCGGCGCGTCTGGTGGCCCGTGCCCGCGTGGACGGCCTGCCGGTCAGCGCCGACGTGGCCGCGCATCAGCTGTTTCTCACGGACATGGACGTGGCCGACTTCAATACGCTGTGCCACGTGATACCGCCCCTGCGCAGCCAACGTGACCGCGACGGCCTGCGCCAGGCGGTGGCAGAGGGGGCCGTGTCGGCGATCTGTTCCGATCACCAGCCCCATGAAGTGGACAGCAAGCTGGCCCCCTTCCCCGAAACACGGCCGGGTATCTCGGCCCTGGAGACTCTCCTGCCCCTGACACTGAGGCTGGTGGAGGAAGGCGTACTCTCCCTCGCGGAGGCCATCCGCCGTGTGACCAGCAACCCCGCCGGCATCCTGGGCCTCCCCGTGGGCACCCTGGCGCCCGGCCACCGGGCCGACCTGTGCATCGTGGACCTGGACACGCCCTATACACCCGAGCCCGGCAACTGGATCAGCCAGGGACGCAACAGCCCGTTCTTCGGCTGGGAATTCCGCGGCCGCGTCACTCACACGCTGGTGGCGGGACGGGTTATTCACGAACAGGTGTCGGACTGAGACAAACAAAAAATGGACAGGATTAACAGGATTTGGATGGATTGACAGGATGTTATGATCAAGACCTGAAGCAAAAGGCCTTAACCTGAAAAATCTTGTAAATCCTGTTAATCCTGTCCATTCGGCCTTTAGCGCATTTCACCGCCGCGCTGCGACTCGCACCCTGCGCATGCCGGATCCCAAACCATGAAAAAGACACATCGCGGCACCATTTTCGTCGAGGACGCCGAGATCCTCGCCCACGACGCCTTTGCGGGTGATCAGTACATCCTGCGTGTTCACGCGCCCCGTTGCGCCGCGAAGGCCGAACCCGGCAGCTTTGCGCACATCCGCTGCGATGCCTTGCTGCCCATGCGCCGGCCGCTGTCCATCATGCGCACCGACCCGCACGCGGGCTGGGTGGAATTTCTCTACAAGGCGGTGGGACAGGGCACGGCATTGCTGGCTCGCCGCGCGGTGGGAGAGACCCTCAGCGTCATGGGACCCATCGGCCAACCGTTCCGGCCGCACGGGGATCGGCCCCTGACGCTGCTGCTGGGGGGCGGTGTGGGCATTCCGCCCATGGTGTTTCTCGCCTCGCGGCTTCGCACCAACCCGGTCTACCGGCCCCTGGTCTTCATGGGTTCGGAGGCGCCGTTCCCCTTCCGCGCCAGACCCTCGGAGATCATGGTGCCGGGCATGCCCGATGGCGTGATCGCCACCATGCCGCTCCTGGAGGACTGGGGCGTCCCCTGCCGGCTCACCAGCCTGTCAGGATTCTCCGGATGTCACGAGGGCTACGTGACCGACCTGGCGCGGCTCTGGCTGGAGACACTGGACACGGCGGAGCGGCGACAGGTGGAGATCTTCGCCTGCGGCCCCCACCCCATGCTCGAGGCCTGCGCGCAGCTGGCCGAGGAGTTTCACCTGCCCTGCCAGGTATCTCTGGAGGAATTCATGGCCTGCGCCGTGGGAGGGTGTGCCGGCTGCGTGGTAGAGGTGACGACGGACCAGGGTCCGGCCATGAAGCGCGTGTGCGTGGACGGACCGGTGTTTGATGCGAAGGCAGTGTTCTGAAATACGCTTGTAGGTCGGCCTTCAGGCCGACAGCGGAATCAACCATGAACTCGCTTGTCGGCCTGAAGGCCGACCTACGGCCCCTTGTCCAGCTTCGAATCCTCAAGCGGCTTGAGGTCGTCGAAGCTTGTGGCGGGCTTGCGACTGCTCTCGGAAGGCGGTGTGATCATGTCGCTGGGCATCTGCAGCGAATCGTCCTGCTGCTTCAGTGACTTCACGCCGCCGCCGAAATGGATGCGCCACTCCAGATCGCCGCGGGAATCGGCCTTGGAGAGGGCTTCCGGCAACGTGATCTTCCCGGCCTTGTAGAGTTCGAACAGGGACTGATCGAAGGTGTGCATGCCCACCGACGCGCCCTTCTCGATGATCTCCTTGATGCCGTTGATCTCGCCCTTGCGGATCAGCTCGGCGATGTAGGGCGTATTGAGCAGCACCTCGGTGGCCGGCATGCGACTGCCGTCCTTGGTGGTCACCAGGCGCTGGGACATGATGCCCCTGATGTTGAGCGAGAGGTCCATGAGGATCTGGCGCCGGGAATCGGGCGGGAAGAAATTGATGATGCGATCCAGCGCCTGGCTGGCGTTCACCGCATGCAGCGTGGAGAGCACCAGGTGGCCGGTATCGGCATAGGTCAACGCGGCCTCCATGGTCTTGAGGTCGCGGATCTCGCCGATCATGATCATGTCCGGCGCCTCGCGCATGGCCTCGCGCAGCGCGTTCTCGTACGAGAGCGTATCCAGCCCCACCTCGCGCTGCCCCACGATGGACTTGCGGTGGGTGAAGGAATACTCGATCGGATCCTCGACCGTCAGTATGTGGCCGTGGGTCTGGGCGTTGCGGTAGTCCAGCATCGCCGCCAGGGACGTGGACTTGCCCGAGCCGGTGGAGCCCACCACGATCACCAGCCCGTTCTTGTTGAGCACCAGGTCCTTGAGCACATTGGGCAGGTGCAGCTGCTCGATCGTGGGCACCTCGGACTTGATATAACGGATCACCATGGAGACTTCGCCGCGCTGCACGTAGATATTCACGCGGAACCGCCCCAGGTCCTCCACGGAGATACCGATATTCATTTCCCGGGTACGCTCGAATTCCTCGATCTTGCGCTCGTCCATGAGTTCATAGGCCATCTCCTTGACGGCCCCCGGCGCCAGCGTATGGCGGCTGATGGGGCGCATCTCCCCCTCGATCTTCACACTGGCGGGCGCCCCCACCGTGAAGAACAGGTCCGACGCATTCTTCTGCGCCATGAGTTTGAGATAGGGTTCGATATGCATGACGGCCTCAGAGGCAAGAGACAAGAGGCAAGAGGCAAGAGGGGGGCAAAGCCAATCCGCTGAGTGGCCCGAAGCTCCCGAAATCGATCTTACTTGTCTCTTGCATCTTGTATCTTGTATCTAGCGCCTTACTTAAGCATCCCGGATTGTTCCGACGTCTCTTCCACTTCCAGGTGGCCGACCTCGTCCATCAGGTCCTGCTTGCGCACGCGCTTGCTGTCGAGCTTGATGCGCAGGCGCAGATCGTTGACGGAATCGGCGTTGCGCAGGGCGTCCTCATAGGAGATGTCGCCTGCCTCGAAGAGGTTGAACAGCGCCTGGTCGAAGGTCTGCATGCCCAGTTCGTTGGACTTGGCTATCAGCTCCTTCATCTCGTGCACCTCGCCCTTGAAGATCAGGTCTGCCATGAGCGGCGAGTTGATCATGATCTCCACGGCCGGCACACGCCCCTTGCCGTCCACCTTCGGGATCAGCCGTTGGGACACGACGCCCTTGAGGTTCAGCGACAGGTCCATGAGCAGCTGCTGTCGGCGCTCCTCGGGGAAGAAGTTGATGATGCGGTCCAGGGCCTGGTTGGTGCTGTTGGCGTGCAGGGTGGACAGGCACAGATGGCCGGTCTCGGCGAACGCGATGGCATGGTCCATGGTCTCCCGGTCGCGGATTTCGCCGATCAGGATCACGTCGGGCGCCTGGCGCAGGGTGTTCTTGAGCGCGATCTCGTAGTTGTCCGTATCCACCCCGACTTCGCGCTGCGTCACCAGGCAGTTGATGTGGGAGTGGACGAACTCGATGGGATCCTCGATGGTGACGATGTGTCCATAGCTGTTCTGGTTGCGATAACCGAGCATGGCCGCCAGCGAGGTGGACTTGCCCGAACCCGTGCCGCCCACGAAGATCACCAGCCCGCGCCGGGTCATGGAGATATCCTTGAGCTGGAGCGGCAGGTTCAGCTCCTCGAAGGAGGGGATCTCCGTGGTGATCACGCGCAGCACCATGCCGGAGGTGCCGCGCTGGGTGAAGGCGTTGACACGGAACCGCGACACACCAGGCAGGCTGATGGCGAAGTTGCACTCCTGGCAGCGTTCGTACTCGGCCGCCTGCCGGTCGTTCATGATGGAGCGCACCAGCACCTGTGTGTGCGCCGGCGAGAGCGGCTGGTTGGTGATCGGCGTCATGCGCCCGTCGATCTTCATGGAGGGCGGCGCCCCCACGGTGATGAACAGGTCCGAACCCTTCTTGCTCAACAGGGTCCGGAGCAGGTCGTGCATGAAACGTATGGCCTTTTCGCGATCCATGGTTCAGATTCCAGATATCAGATTTCAGATGTCAGACCTCAGATATCAGATGTCTGATTCACAGTGCATCCGGACTGGTCGCCTTGCGGCGCGCGTCCTCCTTGCTGATGATGCCCTTGGCTAGCAGTTCCTTGAGACTGGCGTCCAGTGTCTGCATGCCCACGCCATGGCTGGTCTGGATGGCGGAATACATCTGGGCGATCTTGTTCTCGCGGATCAGGTTGCGGATTGCCGGGGTACCCAGCATGATCTCATGGGCGGCCACGCGCCCGCCACCGATGCGCTTGAGCAGCGTCTGGGAGATCACGGCGCGCAGGGATTCCGAGAGCATGGCGCGGACCATGTCCTTCTCCGCCGCCGGGAAGACGTCCACGATGCGGTCGATGGTCTTGGCCGCGGAGCTCGTATGCAGCGTCCCAAACACCAGATGGCCGGTCTCGGCCGCAGTGAGTGCCAGGCGGATGGTTTCCAGATCGCGCATCTCACCCACCAGCACGGTGTCCGGGTCCTCGCGCAGCGCCGAGCGCAGGGCCTCGTTGAAGCCCAGGGTGTCGCGATGCACCTCGCGCTGGTTGACCAGGCACTTCTTGCTCTCGTGAACGAACTCGATGGGATCCTCAATGGTGAGGATGTGACCATACTCGGTCTCGTTCTTGTGGTTGATCATGGCCGCCAGGGTGGTGGACTTACCGGAGCCGGTGGGCCCGGTCACCAGCACGATACCCCGGGGATACTCGGAGATCTTTTCGAAGATGCGCGGGCAGTTGAGTTCCTCCAGGGTGAGGATCTTGCTCGGGATGGTACGAAACACCGCCCCTGCGCCGCGGTTGTGATTGAAGGCGTTGACACGAAAGCGGGCCAGCCCGGGGATTTCAAACGAGAAATCCGTCTCGAGGAACTCCTCGAAATCCTTGCGCTGTTTGTCGTTCATGATGTCGTACACCATGCCGTGGACAATCTTGTGCTCCAGGGCGGGTACGTTGATGCGTCTGACGTCGCCGTCCACCCGGATCATGGGTGGCAGGCCGGCGGAGAGATGCAGGTCCGAGGCCCCGTTCTTGACCCCGAACGCAAGCAGCTGCGTAATGTCCATTCAGTCCCCCAAGTCTGGCGTCCAATCTCGCTTTTGCACGGAGTCTGCCCGCCGGCGGCCGGGGCGTGAAGCGGCATCGCGCATGAACGGTAGATAACACCGGGCAGACGGATGGCCGGAGATGCGCGGCAGACCGGGAAAAGACACCGCCCCGGGCATGACACCGGGTTCGAGATCGAATATAGCACAGGGCCATGACCTCCTTCGGAGAAAGACTGGCGCGCGTACAGGCGCGCATCGATGAAGCCGCGCAGCGCCACGGACGGCTGCCCGGCGACATCACGCTGCTGGCCGTAAGCAAGACACAGCCGGTGGAAAAGCTCCGCGAGGCGCTCGCCTGCGGCCAACGTCTGTTCGGGGAAAACTACGCACAGGAACTGGCGGAGAAGGCACAGGCGCTGACCGGGGAGTCGCCGCAATGGCATTTCATCGGCCCGATTCAGAGCAACAAGACCCGGCTCATCGCGGAGGTGGCCCACTGGGTGCACTCCGTGGACCGGGAGAAAATCGCCCGCCGCCTGAGCGAGCAGCGCTCCGCGGACCTGCCTGCGCTGGAGATCTGCCTGCAGGTCAACGTCAGCGGCGAACAGACGAAGTCCGGCGTGGACCCCGGCGCGCTGCCCGCACTCGCCGACGCCGTGGCCGGGCTTGCGGGGCTGAAGCTGCGCGGCCTGATGGCCATACCCGCCGCCACCGACGACGAGCAAGCGCAGCGGCGGGCATTTGCCCGTCTCCGCACGCTGCTGGAGGATCTGCAGCACCGGGGCCACCCTCTGGACACTCTCTCCATGGGGATGAGCCATGATCTTGAGGCGGCCATCGCCGAGGGCGCCACCATCGTGCGCGTGGGCACGGCCCTGTTCGGCGAACGCCGCACCGGGTGACTGCCATACACAACTGCATCTAGTGTCGTGTCCCGTAAATATCTTGCCATTCAGCGCGGCTGTGCGGGCGTGTGGCAAGGCACGCTTGCGCAGGAATGGCCACCCCCTTTCAAGCAAGCGTAACACCGCCACACGCCCGCACAGTCGCGCCCGAAGGGAGCCCCGCAAAAGCGCCAATGCGGCGTTGCGGACTCCATCCCTGGAGTCCGCCCTTCGGGCCGGCCTGCGGCCGTCCCCATCTGCTCCCGGCAGATGGGTGCACACCTTGCCAAGGGCCTGCCATTGCCTGCGGTGTGCGCCTTGCCTTGGCGCTTTTGCGGGGCTCTGAATGGCAANNAAGTCCGACAGGCTGCTAGGCCGCCGGTGGCCTTGGCGGGTAATCCGTGAGTATCATCTGCGCCATGACACGTTCGGGAAGAGTGCTGCCATGAACGAACCCATTGCCTTTATCGGGGCCGGCAACATGGCCCGAAGCCTGATCGGCGGCCTGGTCCAGGATGGCTGGCCGGAAGACGCCCTCTGGGCCGTGGATCCCGATGCAAGCCAACGGGACGCCGTGTTGCGGCGCTGGCCGTCGGTTCACGTCCACGAAGAGGCCGGGGAAGCGGTGGCCCACGCCGATGTGGTGGTGCTCGCTGTCAAACCGCAGGTGCTGCGCGACGTGGCGCGAGGTATCGCCGAGGCGGTGCAGTCACGCCGGCCGCTGGTGGTCTCCATCGCCGCGGGGGTGCGTGGCGCGGACATCGAGCGCTGGCTGGGCGGCGACCTCCCGGTGGTACGCTGCATGCCCAACACGCCCGCCCTGGTTGGCAGTGGCGCCACGGCCCTGGCGGCCAACAGCCGCGTGGACACCGGCCAGAAGGCCGTGGCCGAGTCCATCCTGCGCGCCGTCGGGCTGACGGTGTGGCTGGATGACGAGACGGCACTGGACGCGGTGACGGCGTTGTCAGGCAGCGGACCCGCCTATTGCTTCCTGCTCATGGAGGCGATGGAGGATGCCGGCGTGCAACTGGGACTGCCGCGGGAGACGGCTCGCCTCCTGGCGCTTCAAACCGCCTTCGGAGCCGCCAAGCTCGCGCTGGAGTCGGAAGACGACGCGGCCACGTTGCGCACGCGGGTCACTTCCCGGGGAGGCACCACGGAACAGGCGCTGCGGGTTCTGGAGAGCGGCGGCTTCAGGGAGCTGTTTACGCGCGCCCTGACCGCGGCCCGGGACCGCTCCCGTGAGTTGGCGGATCAACTGGGCAAGGACTGATCAACGAATAACCAACAGAGAGTCCCGACACCATGCCGACCCCGCTTCAGGACATCAGCATCTTTCTCATCTCGACTCTGCTCAGCCTTTACGTCATTGCGCTCATGCTGCGCATGCTCCTGGCGATGGCGCGGGCCGACTTCTATAACCCCATCTCCCAGTTTCTCGTCACCATTACCAACCCCCCGGTACTGCTGTTGCGCCGCTTCGTGCCTTCAATTGGCCGTCTCGACACGGCCGTGCTGCTGTTGATCGTGGCCTTCAAGATGCTCGAGATCTGGCTACTGGCCGTCCTGAGAGGTTTCCAGCCGGCCATCGGGACCGTGTTTCTGGTGACCGTGTTTCAGGTACTGCAACTGCTCATCTACGTCTACATCGTGGCCATCATCATTCAGGTGGTGCTGAGCTGGATCATGGCCGCCGGCGGCAACATGAGCCGCAATCCGCTGGCAAGCCTGCTGTACAGTCTCAACCGGCCGATCCTGGAACCCATACGCCGCGTCATGCCGCAGATGGGCATGGTGGATCTCTCGCCGCTGGTGGCCATCATCGGTCTGAATGTCCTGCTCATTCTGTTGCGTTCGCTATTCTGACCGGACGGACATTGCACAACGGCTATCGCCGCCGGAAGCCCAGCACGTCTGACCCGTGCGCCCCCTTAAGGCGGCTTCCACGGGGCTTTGCGGCGCCTGGGCTGGTGTTCCTTGCGCCCTGCAACGAACCATGAGCCGGATCAATTGCAGTCCAGAAACTCCACCTTTCAGTCGGGATTTTTGGCTACACTGCAGCTCAGGAGCGGCCTTATCGGGGGGCTCCATGGACATCTGGAGACAAGACACGTGACGGAGGAACATCGCCATATGAAACCATTGCATCTCATATCCGTGCTGCTGCTATTCGCGTTTCTGGTCGCCAATGGCGCCAAAGCGCAGGCAGGCGGCCAGCAGGACTTCGGCGATTACGTGGTGCACTACAACGCGATCAACACAGACTTTCTATCACCGGCAGTCGCACGTTCCTACGGCATTACGCGTAGCCGCAATCGGGCGCTGATCAACATCAGCGTCCTGAAGAAGACCCTCGGCGTAGGCGCCGAACCGCAGCTCGCGCACGTGACCGGCAAGAGCGTCAATCTTCGCGGGCAGACCCGGTCGCTGGATTTTCGCGAACTGCGGGATGAGAGCGCCATCTACTACATCGCGGAAATCGGTATCGACGACGGCGAGACCATGGACTTCATCATTCAGGCCGTGCCCCGAAACGGCGACCCCCTTGCGGTGCGCTTCCGCCAGCAGTTCTTCACCCGTTGACCGGACCGGCCAGGGACGGCTGTCGCACACCCCACTGAAGGAAGCAGGATCCTGGTCACAGGCCCACCGTGAATACGGCCTGTACCACCATGAACAGCCCGAAACCCGCCACCAGCACACCTGCCGATACCCGCACCGGCCGACGGCCGAGAAAGCGGCCGAGACTCGCCGCCATGACGCCCATGAGCAACAGGTTCGGGAGTGTGCCAAGACCGAACGCGGCCATCAGTGCGGCCCCCTGAAGGGGCCCGCCGGACGCGACGGACCAGATCAGTACGCTGTAGACGAGACCGCAGGGGAGCCAGCCCCAGACCAGCCCCACTGCCAGCGCCTGGCCAGGTCGGCGCACCGGCAGAAAGCGCCTGCCCAGGGGTTCCAGTCGGCGCCAGACTACGCCACCGGCTCGCTCGAGGCGGGCCAGCGCCTGCCACCAGCCTGCCAGGTAAAGACCCAGCGCCACCATGAACAGACCGGCGACGACCTGGAGCACCAACTGCGCCTGGTTGACATCCATCATTCGCGTCGCGAACCAGCCGGCACTGCCCGCGATCGCACCGGCCGCCGTGTAGCTGAGCAACCGGCCCAGGTTATATGACAGCAGCAGCGGCCAGGAGACCCCGGGCGACGGGCCTGCATCGACGCCGGGCGCGCGCACCGTGCCCAGGCTCAGGGCGGTGACAATGCCGCCGCACATGCCCGCGCAGTGCACGCCTCCGAGCAGCCCCACCAGGACGGCGGCGATGAGGGTTCCATGCTCAATCACGGCCATCGCTCCGGACCCTGTGCGCGGCGCCCGCGCACACGCCCCGAGGGTTGTTCAAAACTGTCTCGCCAGTGCAAATCCATCGTGCTATCTTATTCCGCGTTTCACACCAACTCATCTGTAATCGAACGCGTTTCGCGTTCCAACCGGGAGCCACTTCATGGCAGCAAAGAAGACCGGTGCCGCCTCCGGCGCGGCACAGAAAGCCCCTACGAAAACGGAAATTTACACCCACATCGCCAGTGAAACCGGCCTCAGCAAGAAGGATGTGGGCGCAGTCATGGACTCGCTTCAGGGGCTCATCCAGAAAAGCGTGAAGCCCCGCGGTCCGGGTCTGTTCACGCTGCCGGGCCTGCTCAAAATCAAGGTGGTCAAGAAGCCCGCCACCAAGGCGCGCAAGGGCCGCAATCCCGCCACGGGAGAAGAGATGATGTTCAAGGCCAAGCCGGCGCGCAAGGTGGTCAAGGTACTGCCGTTGAAGAATCTCAAGGAAATGATCTGAGCGCTGCAGTCAGGCGCCATGAAAAAGCCCGGCATTGCCGGGCTTTTTCATGGCGCCTGACTGCAGGATTCAATATTCAAGATTCAAAATTCAAAGGGGCCTATCTCGCACGCCGCCCCTGAACTTTGAATATTGAATCTTGAATCTTGAATCTTGAATCAAGCATCCCCCCTCTGCTGTTCCTCCACCTTGAGCTTGGTCCTGATATACACCGAATGCGGTACGTACAGCAGGTCGGCGATCTTGCGCACGGTGTACTCCTGGTGCTTGTCGAGTTCGCCCTTTGCATAGGCGACGAGCCAAAGGTCTTCCATGATACGGGCGCGTGCCCGGGCGTCGAAATGCTCGTTGATCAGGCGTACGAACGGATGCAGTGAGAGCAATTCGTCGCTTTCCGCCCGGGCCAGATCGAGCAACTCGCGCGTTTCCTCGTCGGTGAAATCGAACTGGCGCTGCAGAATGTCGGCGATGGCCGTGAGCTCCTTGTCGTGAACGTGGAAATCCGCGCGACTGACTTCCAGCAGCAGCGCCGCCGTGGCGAGGTGCAGCCCGTGGGCCGGATCGCCGGCGGTACGGGAGATCGTCGGCGGTGATACGTCAGGTGACGCCGGCGCGATGTGCCGCTCGAAAAAGCCCCGGATGCGATCGAGCATGGTGCCGGCGTTCAGTTCACCTGGGTCCGTGCGCGATACATGCCGTTCTCGAAACTGCTGAAGAACGTCTCCACGTACGGATGTTCCACGGGCACGCTCGGGTCACCCGGCTCGAGGTTGCGCTGGGCCACATAGGTCTCCACCGGCTGACCATCCACCAGGACGTGATACCAGGGCTCGTCGCGGGGCGGGCGGCTTTGTGCCATGGCCTCGTACCACTCCTCGGTACCCTGAAAGACCGGATCCACGTCCACGACCACGCCCCGATAGCCGAACAACCGGTGATGTATGATCTGTCCGATGCTGTACATTGCCTGGTTCATAGGTTGCGGTACCTCGCGCCTGGAATCCTTCTCTCCTGAATATGGGGCCATCCTTGTCAATTTCGAGTCCCCGGCAGACCGCCGGTTCCGTGCTTCTGCTGAGTGGCGGCATCGACAGCGCCACCCTGCTGGCCATGGAGGTGTCCCGAGGCCCCGTGACGCCGCTGGTGGTGGATTACGGCCAGCGGGGCGCACAGCGCGAGGCAGCGGCCTCCCAACGGCTTTGTGCGGCGCACGACCTGAAGCCGGTGCATCTCGATCTCGCGGCCGTGGGGGAACGCTTCCGCGAGGGCCTGAACAGGCGGGCCCACGTACCCCTGCCCCATCGCAATCTGGTGATCCTCTCCCTCGCCATCAGCTACGCCGGTCGGGACGGCAGCTCCCGGGTCGCCCTGGCCCTCAATCGCGAGGACCTGACCGCCTATGCCAGCGCCTCGTCGTCCTTCCTGGAACGTTTCAGGACGCTGGCAAACACCCTGCAGCCGGGACTGGAGATCGCCACCCCCCTGATCGATCGCGACAAGGCCGGCGTCATCCGGCTTGGCCACGAACTGGGCGTGGACTTTGCAGTTACCTGGAGCTGCCTGCTCGGTTACGAGACCCACTGCGGGTCCTGCCCACAGTGCCGCCAGCGCCGTGAAGCCTTCCGGGCGGCGGAGTTACCGGATCCCACCCGCTACCGGCATAACCCCGGCACCGGGACATGAGCAGCGTGCTTGGGTATCATCCCCTTGCCGAAGGACATCGGACAGCGCGACTCTCATGAACCCGTGCCGCATATAACCTCAGTACCCGCAGTGAGACCCCCATGAACCGACTGGCCGACATACCCGTACGTCCCGCCGCCAACGTGAAGATCACCCCGGAGAACAAGTGCGACTTCTGCACCAACTCCAAGTGCTGCACCTATATCACGCAGGAAATCGACACGCCGCGTTCCAAGTACGACTTCGAGCACCTGCTCTGGCAGGTCTCCCACGAGAACGTCAAGGCCTACAAGGACGAGGACGGCTGGTATCTGCTGGTGGAGGCCCGGTGCACGCACCTGCAACCCGACGGACGCTGCGGCATCTACGCCGTGCGCCCCGAGATCTGCCGCGAACACACAAACGACTACTGCGAGTACGACGCCCCCGCCGAAGACGGATTCGACCTCTACTTCCCGGATTACGAGTCACTGCTGAAATACTGCAAGAAACGGTTCAAGAAGTGGAAGAGAGGGTGAGCGTCTTTCATCCGTAGGATGAAAGACGAAGGATGAAGGATGAATGAAGCCACCCTTCTCTTGAATGCTGAATGCTGAATGCTGAGTGCTGAGTGCTGAGTGCTGAGTGCTGAGTGCTGAGTGCTGAGTGCTGAATGAAACCACCCCTCCCTGGCCCTCCCCATGAGGGGAGGGGAATCACGGGTTACACTCTGCCTTCATCCTTCCTCCTTCAACCTTCCGAAGGAAACCCGAGTTCCCTGAAGTCCCCGATCGCCGGAAACTCGCCCGTGTCCATCTCGGGGCGGCGGCTGTCGGGGCGGCGTACGGCGCGCAGGTGTGCGATACCGTAGTCCCGTGCGGCGCGCAACACGGCCAGGTTGTCGTCCACGAACAGGGACGACGCAGGATTGAAGGGGGTCTGTTCGCGCAGCCTGTCCCAGAAACCCGGCTCCTCCTTGGCGCAACCGAGATCGTGGGCGGTCACCACCTGGTGGAAATGGCAGCCGATCTCGGTACAGGCCAGCTTGAGGTCCAGGCTGTGGCGGTGCGCATTGGTCACCAGCATCACGTGACGACCGCTGCGGCGCACGGCGTCCAGGAACGGTTCCACGTGCTCGTGCACCGATATCAGATGAATGACCTCCTGCTTGAGGGCCAGGATGTCCACCTCCAGTTCCCGCGCCCAGTAGTCCAGGCAGTACCAGGACAACTGCCCGCGCACGGCATTGGTGCGCGCGATCAGCCAGGGGCGGATCTCCGCCTCGTCCACACCCCGCAGCTGCGCCAGACGCACGGGCAGGTGCTCCTGCCAGAAATGGTTGTCGAAGTGCAGGTCAAGCAGGGTGCCGTCCATGTCCAGCATCACGGTATCCACCTGATCCCAGGACAGCGCGCCAGAATTTGATTTCTTGGGTGCAGCCATAGGGGGCATTATCCCGCAAAAGCGCCCGACGCCACACCCCGTCAGTCTCCCCCGGCGACGCCGATACTCGGCCCGCCGTCCGTACAGGCGACGGGGCACTGCGGTACAATTCGGCATCAGATCATCGGGGGTCCCACGCAGGAGACGGCAGTGCCCGAAAAGCCAAAGATCCTCAGCAGCCGCACCGTTGCCCGCAGTCGCCTGTTCCATGTGGAGGAGATCGAACTGGAGTTCTCCAACGGTGTGAACACACGCTACGAACGGCTGGTGGGATCGGGCCGGGGCGCCGTGCTGATCGTGCCGGTTCTGGACGACGGCCGTGTCCTGCTCATCAGGGAGTACGCCGCCGGCACGCATCGATACGAACTCGCTCTGCCCAAGGGACGCATCGAACCCGGCGAGGACATGCTCGTCGCCGCCAACCGGGAGATCATGGAGGAGGTGGGATACTGCGCCCGCGAACTGATCCACCTCACCTCCCTCACCATTGCCCCGGGATACCTGAGCCACACCACGCACGTGGTGCTGGCCCGCGACCTGCACCCGCAGCGCATGCAGGGTGACGAGCCCGAGGATATCGAGGTGGTACCCTGGCCGCTGGCCCGCATCGAGGAATTGAGCGGGCGCGAGGATTTCACCGAGGCGCGCAGTATCGCCGCCCTTTACATGGCCCGTGACAGGATCAAGACATGGCGTTGACAGATCTGCCTGAAGGACTTTCGCTGGAACACCTGCGCAACAACGCCTGCCTCATCGCGCGCCAGGCAGGCCGGCTGATCCTGGACGTCTACGAGCAGGCGTTCGAGGTCAGCGAGAAGGCCGACCGTTCGCCGCTCACGGAAGCGGATATGGCGGCGCATCATCACATCGTCACAGCCCTCAAGGACCTGACGCCCGACCTGCCCGTCCTGTCGGAGGAATCCGACGGCATACCCTACTCCGAACGCTCGACCTGGCGCACCTACTGGCTGGTGGACCCCCTGGACGGTACCCGGGAATTCGTCAAGCGCAACGGCGAGTTCACCGTGAACATCGCCCTGATCCACGATCACGAGCCGGTGCTCGGTGTCGTCCACGCACCCGTGCTGGACGTGTGTTATGCGGCGGCCCGGGGTCTGGGTGCGTCGCGCATCACCCACGGCGGAGATCCGGAACCCATACGCATCAGCCGGCGCCGGCGCCGGCCCGTGGTCGCGGGCAGCCGCTCCCACGGCACGGAGCGCATGGAACAACTGCTGCAGCGTCTGGGTGATCATGAACTGGTCAGCATGGGCAGTTCCCTGAAGTTCTGCCTCGTGGCGGAGGGCCGCGCCGACGTCTACCCCCGCCTGGGCCCCACCTGCGAGTGGGACACCGCCGCGGCCCAGTGCGTCGTCAGCGAGGCCGGCGGCCGGGTGGTGGACCTTAACGGCCAACCGCTGCGCTACAACACCCGAGAGTCCCTCAGAAACCCCGAGTTCCTCGTAACCGGAGACGACCGCTGGCTGGACACGCTGACCGGCATTGCGGCTTCGATCTAGTGTGCTGATTGTTTAACCACGAAGCGCACGAAGGACACGAAGGAAGTCAAAAGCATATTCCTCTCGCAAAGAACGCCAAGAGAATCTGAAACCGGGTAGGTTGGGGTGAGGAACGAACCCCAACATGCGATGTCTGATAGCCGCCAATGCTGTTGGGGTTCGCGCAGCTCACCCCAACCTACGAAACTTTCTGTGTTTCAAGAAACTACTTTTGGTTTTCTTGGCGTGCTTTGCGTCTTTGCGAGAGAAAGGTTTTTTCTTTGTTCTGGTCTCTTCGTGTACTTCGTGCGCTTCGTGGTTGAAACAATCAGATGCGCCGCTGCAAACCGGACTGGTTGAGCAGCGTGGCGGCGATTTCCTCGACGGACATGAAGGTGATGTTCAGGAAGGGGATGTGCTCGCGGCGGAACAGGGACTCGGCCGCCGCCAGTTCGCGGCGGCATTGCTCGGGACTGGCGTACTTGGTGCCGGGACGACGCTCGGCGCGGATCTGCTGCAGGCGTTCCGGATCCACGGTCAGGCCGAAGAGCTTGTTGCGATAGGGCACCAGCTGCCGGGGCAGGTCGCCGCTCGCCAGATCATCCTCGGTCAGCGGATAATTCGCAGCCTGGATGCCGTACTGAAGCGCCAGATAGAGACATGTCGGCGTCTTGCCGCTGCGTGATACGCCGATGAGGATCAGGTCCGCCATGGGGTATTCGCGCACGAGCGCGCCGTCATCGTTGGCCATGGCGTAATGCAGTGCGTTGATGCGCCGCGTGTATGTGTGCAGGTTACCCATGCCGTGGGAACGCCCGGTGGCCGGGGCCGCCTCCATGCCCAGGGCCTCCTCCAGCCGGGGCGTGAAGGCGTCGAAGAAATCGAACACCACGCCCTTGCAGTGTGCAATGCCCTCGCGCAACCGGCTGTCGATCAACGTGCTGAATACCAGCGGCGGCACGCCGTCATGGTCCGCCGCCCGCGCGATGCGCACCAGCACGGCGTCCAGTTTCTCAGGGGTATCCACGAACGGCAGGCTGACCGGGTTTACCTTCAGGTCACCGAACTGCGTCAGCAGCGTATGGCCCAAGGTCTCGGCAGTGATGCCGGTGCCGTCGGAGATGTAGAAAACGGAGCGCATGATTTGTTAAGGATGAAGGCTGAGGGCTGAATGCTGAATGCTGAATGAGAGGGTACACTCTGCCTTCATCCTTCATCCTTCCACCTTCATCCTTCCACCTTCATCCTTTCCCATTCTCCCCTCCCAGCATCAGCCAGGTATCCACGACCGTGTCGGGGTTGAGGGAGATACTCTCGATCTTCTGCTGCATGAGCCACTCGGCAAGGTCCGGGTAGTCGGAAGGGCCCTGGCCGCAGATGCCCACGTATTTCCCGGCACGGTGCGCCGCCTCGATGGACATGGCAAGCATCTTCTTCACGGCCGGATCGCGCTCGTCGAAACCGCCCGCCACCAGGCCGGAATCGCGGTCCAGACCCAGGGTGAGCTGCGTCAGGTCATTGGAGCCGATAGAGAATCCGTCGAAATGCTCAAGGAATTCGTCGGCCAGCACGGCGTTGGACGGGATCTCGCACATCATGTACACCTTGAGTCCGTTCTTGCCGCGCTTGAGGCCCAGGTCGCCCAGCAGACTGATCACCCCCTCGGCCTCCGAGAGCGTACGCACGAACGGGACCATGATCACCACGTTGGTCAGGCCCATCTCGTCGCGTACCCGGCGTACGGCCTGGCATTCCAGCTCGAAACAGGGCCGGAATTCCTTCGACAGGTAACGGGCCGTGCCGCGAAAACCGATCATGGGGTTTTCCTCATCCGGCTCGTAGCGCTCGCCGGCGAGGAGATTCGCGTACTCGTTTGACTTGAAGTCCGAGAGGCGCACGATCACCGGCTTCGGACTGAAGGCCGCCCCCAGCGTCGCGATGCCCTCCACCAGGCGATCCACGTAGAAGCTCACCGGGTCCTTGTATCCGGCGATGCGTCGATCGACCTCCGCCCGCAGGTCGTCGGGAAGCGTGTGGTATTCCAGCAGTGCCTTGGGGTGCACCCCGATCATGCTGTTGATGATGAACTCCAGCCGCGCCAGCCCGACGCCGTGGTTGGGGATGGCGCTGAAGTGGAAGGCGCGACCCGGGTTGCCCACGTTCATCATCACCTTGACGGGGATCTCGGGCATGCTGTCGGTACGTGTCTTGAGCACCTGGAAATCCAGCTTGCCCTCGTAGACGCGCCCTTCGTCACCCTCGGAGCACACCACCGTGGCCTCGACGCCGTCGGGCAGGGTCTCGGTGGCGTTGCCGCACCCTACCACGGCGGGGATGCCCATCTCCCGCGCAATGATCGCCGCGTGGCAGGTGCGCCCGCCGCGATTGGTGACGATGGCCGCGGCGCGCTTCATTACCGGCTCCCAGTCGGGGTCGGTCATGTCGGTGACCAGGATGTCGCCCGCCTCCACCTTGTGCATGTCATCCAGTCCGGCCACCACGCGGATCTTGCCGGCGCCGATCTTCTGTCCGATGGCGCGGCCGGACGCCAGCACCTTGCCGCCCTTCTCCCTGAGGTGGAAACGCTCGATGACCTGGCCGTCCAGCCGGCTCTCCACGGTCTCCGGACGCGCCTGCACGATGTACAGACCCCCGTCGACGCCGTCCAGCGCCCACTCGATGTCCATGGGACGCCCGTAGTGCTGCTCGATGATCACAGCCTGGCGGGCCAGATCGGTGATCTGCTCGTCGGTTAGACAGAAGCGGCTGCGCTCGGCCTCCTCCACGTCCACGGTGCGGGTCTGCTGACCGTCGTCTCCGAAGACCATCTTGATGGCCTTGGAGCCCATGTTCCGGCGCAGGATCGCAGGCCTGCCTTGCGCCAGGGCCGGTTTGTAGACGTGAAACTCGTCCGGATTGACGGCGCCCTGCACCACGGTCTCGCCCAATCCCCAGGCGGCCGTGATGAACACGGCATCACGGAAACCGGATTCCGTGTCCAGGGTGAACATCACGCCGCTGGCCCCCTCGTCGCTGCGTGCCATGCGCTGGATGCCTGCGGACAGCGCCACCTCGGCATGATCGAAGCCCTGGTGAACGCGATAGGAGATGGCCCTGTCGTTGTAGAGTGACGCGAACACCTCGTGGATCGCCTTGAACACGGCCTCCTCGCCGCGCACGTTCAGGAAGGTCTCCTGCTGTCCGGCAAACGAGGCGTCGGGGAGATCCTCGGCCGTGGCCGAGGAGCGCACCGCTACAGTGCAATCGCCCTCGGTTTCCTTTTCCAGCTTGCGCCAGGCCTCGCGGATGGCATCGGTGAGCGGCTGAGGAAAAGGCGTTTCCACCACCCAGCCGCGGATCGTGCGGCCCGCCTCGCGCAGCGCATTGATGTCATCCACGTCCAGACGGTTCAGCAATTCGTTGATGCGCTTGTCCAGGTCATCGTGACGCAGAAACTCGCGGAAGGCTTCAGCGGTGGTGGCAAAGCCGCCGGGCACCTGCACACCGGCCTCGGACAGGCCGCTGATCATCTCGCCGAGGGAGGCGTTCTTGCCGCCCACCCGCGGGACATCCTTCATGCCCAGTTCATCGAACCACAGCACGTACTCGCTCATTACCCGACCTCCGCGCATCAGACTGCTGACCGCCCACGGCGGCGAACCGCGGGCTGTGAAAAGATTAAAAGCCGACTGTGTATGATCCCGGCGTCCAAGGCAACCGCGCCCGGCCTGGGCCAGCCACAGGGCACCCGTAGCGGCCCGCCGGGGCACGAAACCAAAGGCGGCAGGGTCCCGTGGACCTGCCCGATGGCAGCCCATACCTATAGATGATATAGGTGACATTATAGGGGCAAACCGGTACGTGGCGCACTTCATCCCCGACTGCCGCATGGTAATGTGCCCGGAACCATATCCCCCGGCCTCGGGACAAACAGGGGAACTCCCCCCGCCTGCCGGTCCCTCTCGAGCCCCGGAGCCGGCCATCACCAAGGACCACCGACCGATGCTTCGCCTCAGATCCTGTCTGCTGCTGCTCATCGCAGCGACCCTGCCCGTCACGGCATCCGCCTCCGACGACGACAAAGCCAGCGCCCAATCCATCCATGGCTATGCGGAGGAAGTGATCATCCGGCCGGAGGGCATCCGCCTCAAGGCCCGATTGGATACGGGGGCCACCTCCTCGTCTCTCAACGCGCTGAACAAGGAGACCTTCGAGCGCGATGACGAGGAGTGGATCGCCTTCGACATCATCGATCCCGAGGACGAGGACAAGAAGATCCGCCTGGAGCGCAAGATCGTGCGCCATGCGCGCATCATCCGCCATGACGGCAACCACCAGCGCCGCCCGGTCGTGAGCATGGAACTATGCCTGGGCGAACATCGGCGTGAGGCCGATGTCAGCCTGATCGACCGCACCGCCCTGACCTACCAGATGCTGATCGGCCGCAACCACATGAAGGACATCATTCTGGTGGATTCGGGCCAGACAAACATTCAGCCGCCGCGCTGCGACGACTGATCGCACTGCCCGTGAAACGACTGCACCTTGCCCTGCTGGTGATCGTCCTGATGACCACGGGTCTGGTCATGACGGGCTACAAGGCGACCGTCCTCGGCTTCCCCCTGTTGCCGGCCCAGACCGTGGACAACTGGATCGTCGAGGCGCGCGTGGCGTTCGAGCCCACAGGCGGCCCGGTGACCGCCCGCCTGGTGCTGCCCGACGATCCGCCCGGATTCGCCATTCTGGACGAGAACTTCATCTCCCGGGGCTACGGACTGACCACCAGCCAGCAGGGTGAGAACCGGGAAGCGCATTGGACCACTCGCTATCCGTCCGGGCGGCAGGTACTGTACTACCGTGCCACGGTCTACCTGCACAATCGCACCAATGGCGAAGACGAGGCCTATCCCGGCCCCGTATCCGTGCCCGAATACGGCGAACCCTATCATTCCGCGGCCATGGCCCTGCTGGAGAGCGTGCGCGAACGCTCGGCAGACATCTCCAGTTTTGCCACCGTGCTGGTGAGCGACCTCAACGCCCCCAATCCCGGCGAGAACGCCACCCTGTTCGTCGACCCGAACGATACCGATGCGGACAGGGTGCGCACCCTCATTCAACTGCTGGCGGGCGCGCGCATCCCGGCCCGCATGTCCCACGGCATCACGCTGACGGACTGGGCCCGGGAGGCGCAGCCCATGGCGTGGCTGGAAGTACACAACACCCGCGAATGGGTGCCCATCCATCCGCGCAACGGCAGCACCGGTTACCCGGCCAACCTGCTGGTCTGGTGGCACGGCGATATCGAACCGCTGCAGGTGGAGCGCGCGCGCAACCGGGAGCTGAGCTTTTCCGTCACCCGCAATATCCACGACGCCATCGACGTGGCCGAGCAGCGCGCCCAGCTGATGGACTCGCGCTTCGTGGACTTCTCGCTGTTCGGCCTGCCGGTGCAGACGCAGAACATGTACCGGGTACTGCTCATGGTGCCTCTGGGCGCGCTGATCATCGTGTTGCTGAGAAACGTGGTGGGCATCCGCACCTTCGGCACCTTCATGCCCGTGCTCATTGCCCTGTCGTTCCGGGAGACACAACTGCTGGGCGGCATCATCCTGTTCACGCTCATCGTATCCCTGGGGCTGGCCATCCGCTTCTACCTCGATCACCTCAAGCTGCTGCTGGTGCCCCGGCTGGCCGCGGTGGTGATCGTAGTCATCATGCTCATGGCCGTGATCAGCATCCTCAGTCACAACCTGGGCATCGAGCAGGGGCTCTCGCTGGCGCTGTTCCCCATCGTGATCCTCGCCATGACCATCGAACGCATGTCGCTGGTCTGGGAGGAACACAGTCCGCAGGAGGCAATACGACAGGGCCTCGGCAGTCTGGCGGTGGCGGTCGTCGGTTACCTGTTCATGGTCAACCGCCATCTGGAACACCTGATCTTCGTGTTCCCCGAACTCCTGCTCGTAGTACTGGCCATCACGCTGCTGCTTGGACGCTACACGGGTTACCGGCTCACCGAGCTGCTGCGCTTCAGGGCACTGGGCCAATGACGGGACGCTGGTTCATCACGCCCGGGGAACTGCGCCGCCAGGGCATCCTGGGCATGAACGCCCGCAACGGTTCGTACATCGCCCAGTTGAACGCCCGCAGCAACTACCCGCTGGTGGATGACAAGCTGCAGACCAAACACCTCGCCCTCGACGCGGGCATCGCGGTGCCGGAGCTGTACGGGGTGATCGAGACACCGCATCAGGTCAGGCGCATCGGCAAGATGCTGGAGGGTCGTAACGACTTCGTCATCAAGCCTGCTCACGGTGCGGGCGGCGACGGCATCCTGGTGATCACGGGACGCATGGGTGAACACTACCGGCGTGCCAACGGCCGACTCATGGACCGCGAATCCATCCAGCACCACCTGTCCAACATCCTGAGCGGCATGTACAGCCTGGGCGGCCAGCCGGACCGGGCCATGGTGGAATACCGGGTGAAGTTCGACCCCCTCTTCGACCAGGTCAGTTTCGAGGGTGTGCCCGACATCCGCACCGTGGTGTATCGCGGCTACCCGATCATGGCCATGGTCCGTCTGCCCACGCGCGAGGCAGACGGCAAGGCCAATCTCCATCAGGGTGCCGTCGGGGCGGGCGTCGACATGGCCACGGGCGAAACGCTGCATGGCGTCTGGCACGGTCGCGTGGTCGATCAGCACCCCGACACCGGTGCGCCCATCTCGGGCATCTGCATCCCCGACTGGTCGACACTGCTTGCGCTCGCTGCACGCTGCCACGACCTGACCGGACTCGGTTACCTGGGTGTGGACGTGGTGCTGGACCGGGATCGGGGCCCCCTGATCCTGGAGCTGAACGCCAGACCGGGTCTCGCCATCCAGATTGCCAACCGTCAGGGCCTGCTCAAGCACATCGAGCGGGTGGACGCGCGCCTCGAAGGCATGGAAGCGCCCGAAGAGGCTGCGGCACGCGCGGCCTGGGTGGGCGAAGGATTTGCCCAGGCAACCGGCTGAGTCGCGTTCAGAGGTGCAGAACTGTTTCCGCGGCCGGGATGCCGTCCAGTTGCCGCGTCAGCCAGCGGGAAGCGGCACGCCAGTCCACCGCTTCCCGGACGAGCGCCGGGAGGGGCACGAGCAGATAGTCCCCGCGCGCGTTCACCGTCACCCGCTGCATGCCCGCGCCGGGCTCATCTGCCACCACGAGCCGCGACCACTCGATCAGCGCGCCATCACGCCGGACCCCGGCAAGGGCTGCCGCCAGTGTCTGCAGTTCGGCGACCACTCGCCGGCACAGGGTCTCCCGCTCTGCCCGATGACTCAGGTCCGGAAAGGCACAACGCACGCCGTCCTCCGACTCCCATCCTGCACCGCCCTGCTGTGTGAAACTCCATGCGCCGCGCACCTCCACCGGATCAGCCACAGGCCGGGGCGCGCCGGGCTCGGCCGTGCGCGGGCAATCGTGCAGGGCGCAGAAGCGCTGCACGATGGCCGCCTCCCGTTCCACCTGGGCGGCCACCCGCGGCCAGCTCACCAGAAGCGGCGCACCTTCCACCATCAGCAGGATCTGGCCCTGGCGCTCCACCTCCACCGATGCCTCGCGGCTGTGCATGAGGCTTAGCTGAGAGCGCTGCAGCCGCTGCAGTTCAAGGTCCATGGCCCGGCGCCAGCGTTGCATCCTGTGCGCCCGTCCGGTGTCATCTGTCCGGACCGTGGCAGCCTGCGCCATCTCATCGCGGTAGGCATCCACGAGACTCTCGAGGACCAGTGCGGCGAAATCCGCCTGCGTCGAGGCCGGTGCGCCGCCCAGATACTCGGCCAGTTGCACCAGCGCGGACGGCTGCACATACAGCTGCCTGGGCTCGGCCGCAACGGGAGACGACACTATCCACAGCAGGGACAGAATCGCCAGGATTCTCAGGGGCATCATCATGGGAACACAACCGCGTCAGCGGGCCGGGGCCGGCTCAAGCCGGGATCGTGCCGCACTGACACCGACGAGCGTAAACACGCCCAGCAGGGTGAAACCCGCCACTGCCCAGAACACCAGGGCAGGCTGACCGAGGTCCACCACCCAGCCGAGCAGCGCCGGGGCCACGACGGCCCCCGCGCTGAACCCCGTGGTCACCAGACCAAACGCCGTGCCGACGGTGCCGCGGGGCGCGGCCTGGCGCACCATCACATCGCGCATGGGCGCCACCACCGCAATGAAAAATCCCGCCCCCAGCATCAGCCCGAACACGCCCGCCAACGGCAACCCGGCCATCGTGAGCAACATGACGAAACCGGCCGAAAGAATGAACGCCACCGCCGTGGCCAGCTCACGGCGTTGCACACGGTCCGCCATCCAGCCACCCAGCAGAGTGCCCGCGGCTGCCGCGACGAAGTAGGCGCTAAGCGCCATGTTGGCCCCGGCCAGACTGATCCCGTGCAGGTCCACCAGGGCCACCACCGAGAAGCTCTTGATGCCGCTGCCCGCCATGGCAATGATCACGTAAAAAGCGAACAGCGCAGCGATCACCGGCGTCATCAGCAGGGCAATGCCCGTGCGTTCGCCGTTGGCCCGGCTGCGCGCAGCGGCGTCCCTCGCCGCATGACGCTCGTCGGCGTCGCAAAGCGACCCGCGCTGCAGCGCCAACAGGCCCGCATAGGCGATGCCCGCCGCACCCAGAATGACCAGCGCGGCGCGCCAGCCGAACAGCCCGGTGAGCACCAGCACCGCCGGCGGCGCCGCCATCCAGCCCAGGTAGCCGGCAAACAGGTGCATGCTGAACGCCCTCCCCACGCGGCCCTCGCCGACCCGCGCCGAGAGAATCGCGTAGTCCGCCGGATGAAACACCGCATTGCCGGCGCCCGCCAGCACCATGCACCCGAGCATCGCCCAGTACCCGGGCACCAGTCCCACCAGCAGGATGCCCGTCCCGTTCAGGGCCAGCCCCAGCACCAGGATCGCACGCCCGCCCACCCGGTCCACCAGCAACCCCATGGGCAGCTGCATCAACCCGGTCACCACCGCATACACCGACAGCAACAGGCCCAGCGCCGCATAGCTCAGGCCCAGTTCCCCGTGCAGCAGCGGGAACACCGGCGGCAGCACCAGCATGTAGAAATGACTGAAGGCATGCGCCGTGGACACCAGGCCCACGGTCCTGCGTTCGCCCGCAGGAAAGGGTGCGATCAAAGAAAGAACGGCCGAAGCCATCAAACACTCCTGCTCGGGAAGACATCAATGGTGCCGTCGCCCGTGGGACGACACCGGGGATGCTTAGCGTAACATTCCCATGGTCGCCCCCGTCGTGACCTGCGGTCAGCGGGAAACAGTGGCAGGAGGATATTCCCAAGACCGTGGCCTGTCCCCGGTATCGCGTATCGCGCTGCGCCGCGCCCATGAACCGGCGGGGATCGGATCCGAGGGCTCGTGAAGCAGCCACACCGGACACGGTCGCCGGGGTCGTGGACCACACACGGACATATATGCGGACATCAAAGAGGCATATTCCCGGGTTTTGTTTATCATAATTTATTGATATATTGAACTATATGCATGAGATAGATTCGGACATAAATGGGGACATGAGCACGGCCCTGGATCGGGGTGAAAGCACCTGCCTGATGGAGCCCTTGCTGATTGGGGAGACATCGCGTCACAGAGCCCCTCTGACCGACCTGGCCGTTGATCTGGCGGCCCGGTCTGCCGGCTTGCGGCGCAGCCTCCCGAAAGGCATCTCCACGGCGCTTGCCGATCTTGTCCGAGCCATGAACTGCTACTACAGCAACCTCATCGAGGGGCACGACACCCATCCCGTGGATATCGAGCGAGCGCTGAAAAACGATTACAGCAACGACGCCCGCAAACGCGAGCTGCAACTTGAGGCGAAGGCCCACATCACAGTCCAGCGATGGATCGACGGCGGTGGGCTTGGGGGCCGGGCGGCGACAGCGGACGGCATGCGCGAGGTTCACCGTCGCTTTGGCGAACTGCTGCCTGAAGAATTCCTGTGGGTCGAGGACCCGGAGACGGGTGAGCGCCTTAAGCTCATTCCCGGGGAACTCAGACGCCGTGATGTAAAGGTGGGCCAGCACGTCGCAATCAGCCCTGGTGCCATTGTGCGCTTCCTCGCACACTTTGAGCGCACCTACAGCCAGCTTGGCAAGGCCGACGCCATTTTAGCCCTGGCGGCAGCGCATCATCGTTTGCTCTGGATTCACCCGTTCCTGGACGGCAACGGGCGCGTTGCACGCCTGATGTCTCACGCAATGCTGTTGGAAATACTGGATACCGGCGGCATCTGGTCGGTCGCACGCGGACTCGCCCGCAACGTGGCCGCGTACAAGAGCCATCTCGCAAACTGCGATCTGCCGCGCCGCAATGACCTCGACGGCCGCGGTACTCTGAGCGAGGAAGCACTCGCCGGTTTCACCCGCTTCTTCCTGGAGACATGCATCGATCAGGTCAGCTTCATGGAAGGACTGATCCAGCCGGACCGGCTGCGCGCCCGCATCCTTCTATGGGCCGATGAAGAAACACGTCTCGGCGCACTGCCGCCCAGGGCAGGCAATATCCTGGAAGCGGTCCTCTATCGCGGCGAGCTGCCCCGCCGCGATGTGGCCGGATTACTCGGCACGACCGCACGCCATGCCCGACGCATCGTCGCTGCGCTGAGCGATCGCGGCGTCCTCGTCTCGGAGGGCCCCCGCGCCCCACTGCGGCTTGCCTTCCCTGCCGTGCTGGCATCGCGATGGATGCCGGGATTGTTTCCGGAACGAGTGGCGTGAGACGAACCCGCACCGCTCATCCGGCAATTCCCTTCCCCTCCACCGTAACCAGCACCTCCATCAGGCGCCGCTTGGGCTTGTGCCGCTCCCGCAATCCGTCCAGTAACGACTTCCATTCGCCCAGGGATTTCTCTCTCGTATGCACCTTGCGCATCTTGCGCAGATACACAGCCGCCTCCTCGTAGGCCTTGGGCTTGACCTGCGCAATGAGTTCCTCGGCGATGGTTCGCCAGATGTCCAGGGCGACCCTGGGGTGGCTAGCGGCAACGGCTTCGGCCACCTGTTTATCGGTTTCCTGGCCCCAGTGGAGGGTCGTGCCCAGGCGTTTATAGAGGGCGACCACGTCATCGAAGCGTTGCTCCAGGATGGCGATGTCGATGAGGGTGTCCAGATCGGGAGACCATTGACCCGGGCGGCGCTCAGGCAACAAGGACCCCACCTCCGGCGCCGGCAACGGCCACGCCCTGTCGGCGGGAGGCTTGCCGGTTTCGAGATAACCCAGCACGGCCTCCCTGACCGCCGGCCAGCAGCCGGCCTTCTCGGACGCCTTGCGCAGTTCCCGGTAAGCTGCAACTGCCGGATAGGAGAAGAAGTCCTGTGCCCGGTAGGCAGCAACCAGATCATGCCGCCGCGATCTCTGCCCCATGGCCCGCAGGCGCTCCTGCAGATGTGCGGCGATGCCGGGCGCCTCCTTAACGGTCTGCTGGTAGCCCTTTATACACCACTGTCGCGCCCGGTCCCGTTCGCCCGCCGCCAGCAGGGCGTCCACCAGCGCCCCGTAGCATGCGCAAGACTCAGCCTCCGTCTCCAGGCGCGGAATGATACGGTCCTTCCAGCCGGCCCGCTCGTAGGCCTCCAGCAGGACACGCAAGACGCGTTCGCGGAAATAACGCACCCGGAAGCCGCCACCCTTCGGCCTGGGCATGGCATCGAGCCGCGCTTCGAGCACCCCGGCCACCTCCCGCCAGTGGACGCGGGTGTAGACGCGCTTCTTCAACACGGCGTCCGCCCCGCCCAGAAGATCGAACTCGTCCTCGAACAGGCGATCGATCAACCACAGCAACTGGGCCGGCGGCGCGAGGGAGGAACGCGGCAGGGCCTCCAGCACGACATCCATACATGCGGTCAGACGGATGCCGGTCTCGCCCTCGTCATCGGATTGCTCGACCTGGGCATTGCCCTGTTCCCAGAGCGTCTCCCCCAACTCGACCACCGCGTCGGCATGACCGTGATCGAGCAGGGCGCGCAGGCGTTCAGCCACGGGGCCATAGTCGGGGATGCTCCCTTCGCCGCGCCAGGGGTTGTACCAGGCCGGCTCGGCGGTCAGCCGCGCGATGTCCTTGCGCAACGCGCGTATCAATTGGTCCGTCCGACCGTCCGCGAGCTGCTCCGTTTCAAGGATAAGCCGCTTGATGTGGGGATGGCGCGCGGCCAGATCGCACAGCAGGCGGAGCAACGCCTCGCGGCTTTGTCCGGCGAGCGCCTTCTCCACCGTCGCCTGTCGGTCGGCGCCGCGGCGCGCAGGGATCCGCGGCGTATCCCATTCATCCTCTTCGTGATCCCAGTCGTCGTCCTCATCCCAGGCATCTTCCAGATCACCCGAAAGCGCCCGATCGAGAGCACCGTCCTCGGCGAGCGGTGCAATGGCCTTGCCGCCCTTCAGCGCTTCCGCCGCCGCGAGCACGAGCGCCACCGCGTGCTTGCACGGCCCGCCCCAGTCGTAGGGACAGGTACAGGCATGCTCGAGCCGCTTACCATTCAGGATGCGGACCGAGGTGGCGTAACGCTCGCTGCCGCTTACCCAGGCGGCGATGCCACCGTCGGCGGTGGTGGAAAGCCCGGAGACCTTCTTCACATAAGCCCGGGCGCGCCCCAGAATCTTCGTACCGGCCCATTCCTGCAGATCATCGATAGTGAACTGACGCAGCCTGGACTCGAGAGGCTTGCGCTCGGGGGGCCGTCTGGTTGCCGTGGACTTGCGTGCACACATGAAACCCAGGTTTCCTTGGTTCGTTGATTCAAACGCAAAGAAGCCGACTGCTCGACCGACTCAGCCCTTGTTCATGCAGCATTTCTTGTACTTCCTGCCGCTGCCGCAAGGGCACGGATCATTACGCCCGACCTTCGGCGTCTCACGCACATAGGTCTGCACAGGCGTCCACGCCTCATCGTCGAATAGCCCGGCCCCCTCGTCCTCATGGAACCACCGCAACCTTCGTTGCCGGATGGCGATGGGGTCATAGAAGCACAGGAAGTGGCCGAGATCGCGAGCGGGTCGGCGGGGCCCGTCGAACGCATCCTCCACATCGGCGACCCCGAAGGCGTAACCGAACCGCCGGTCGCCCGCCTCGTTGATGCGCGCCTGCTCCAGGAGCGCTGGCCGGTGTCGTTCCCTGGGACAATCAAGCAGCGTGAAACCGACCAATTCATGCAGGTCCCTGTCCTGCGTCGGATCACGCATGAGCGCTGCGGCATAGTCCAGCACCTCCTCGAGCCCTTCTTCACCGGACCCATAGGTCGATACCAGCCATTCCAGGGCGAGACCCCGTCCGATGGGGGAGACGGATTCGTCTTCCAAAATGGAGTGCAGAACGGGCCTGACCTGAACCTCCTTGCCCGCGCAAAGTTGTGCATGATGAGGATGGAGCCATTCCCAAATCTCATCCTCCCCGTGGTTACGCAACTGGGCCAGTCCCGCCGCGAGCGCGGCCCCGGCAGCATCGCCCGACAGCACCCCAAGGATGTGCATGGCATGAAGCAGGGACCACCACACACCCACGTCAGCGCCGTCCGGGGACCAGTTGGCCTCGTCTTCCAACAACGCCAGAAGCCGGGGAATCAAGGCCTCGCCGCGGCGAATACACTCGTCGATCAGGACCCTCGGCACCTCATCGTGCAGCTCCTGCAGCTGTTCGAGCAACTTGTCGTCACTCAACGCGGCGAGTTCCTCGCCCCCCCAGAGTTCGTAGAAAGGATCATCATCCTCCAGGAGTTGGGACAGTACCTCATCGCCAGCAAGGCGAAAGATGGCGATCTTGCGCACCGCGGGTGCCACCAGAGCGGTCAGCTCGTCGATCAGTTCCGGCTCCTGCGCCCGATCGGGCGCGAAGAACATATCCCGGAACTCCGCGTTGCACACCGCGTGGATAGGGAACATGGCCTTGCCGACATCCACACAGGCATCGGTCCATTCGCGCCATAGCGGATCGGCCATACCGACACCCTCGACGAATCCCTCGCACCAGGATGTGATCCGGGTGGCGCCGGCCGAGGGGGGAAATCCGAAGTTGCCGGCGCGAAGGGCCGCGGCAATGGCCTCCAGGGCCTCGTGCAGGGCGTCCTGCGCCTCCGGCGAAAGCCCCTCGAGCCCGGCAACGTGAAACCCCGGCTCCAGCCAGTCCGCAACGGACGCCCCCGAAGGGGTAAGCAAGCGGGCAACCAGGAATCCGTGGAGTGCCTCCGGGCTGCCGCGTCGTTCGATCGCCTTGGCCAGTGGCGTGTTCAGATGGGTCGGAAAGAAGGACATGCCGGCGTACCGAAAGGGACTGGGCAAGGGGGCAGATTGTCGCATAGAACGGCACGCAACCTCATGGCCGGAATGCGGCGTTGCGCGCACAGCGGCCAAATCAAGATGGGGTCTTGCCGACAGCATAAGGCACGGCAACTTGAGTAGGTCCGACTGAAGCGTGTCGTCATGTTTCTTCGTCGGGAAGCGATAGCAGCCTCTCACTTCGCCACACCCGAACCAAATTGACCGATGTCGCATTCCGCAGATAGACCACGCGGAACGGCGGATGAATTATCTCCCGGATGTGTTCTTGATCGAACTCCGGGACTTTTCTGCCGGAATCCGGATGATCACGAAGCCGTTGCACACTTTTCAATATGGCGCTTACATACTTCTGTCCGATGTCCGATACGCCCTGTTCCTGATAGTAACTCTTGATCTCCTGAAGGTCGTTCAGGGCAGACCGGGCGATAGTAATCCTCACCTATTCTGCGCCCAGTATTCTTTTGGCTTCGGCCAGAGTGACGGTGTCACCCTCACGGATGTCGGCCAATCCCCGAGCCACTGCCTTGACGAATCGCAGCTCTTCGGCGGTCTTCTCGTAATCATCGAGACCTTGGACGATGGCAACCCCTCTGCCTCTGCTGGTCAGCAGAACCGGTCTGTGTGTGTCGTTCACCCGATTGATCACCTTGCCTGGATTGACCTTCAGATCGGATATGGGAATGACGTCCTCTGAGAATTTGGTTTGCATAACAATCCCCTCATTTCGCATAGGGCCATCATTAGCACCTGCTTATAGGTGCCGTCAAGACACCAGATAGCAGGACGAGATGTGCCCGTAGGGCCTCAAGAGACATAAGAGCTGAAGGCGGCGAAGAAATTATCTTCCGGTCGCAAAGGACGCAAAGGAATGCTTTTCCTCAAAAGATCTTCTTGGCGTGCTTGGCGTCTTCGCGAGAGAAATGCCTTTGGCGGTGTCCGGTGAAGTCGGTGGGGAAACGTTCAACCACGAAGACCACGAAGGTATCTGATCAAGAAAACCAGGGAGCTTAAAGGGGACGAAGGAATTTTTCTTTTCGATTTCGAGGCTCTTTTTCAGGCTAATCCCACGGCTGCCGCGGTCCGACCCCGTCGCCACGGTCGTACTACTCCGCCCTGCCATGCGTCGGAGCAGGCCTTGCCACGGCAAGGCACGAAGCCCGATGCCCGTGATCAGCCAGTGTGGTGAATTCCTCCAGCGCCAAGCCGGCGGCACGGATCTGGCCCTTGAGGTCTTCCTCGTAGGTGACGCGACCGAAATCAATGCTCGTGATCCGCTTCAGCATGGGCTTGAGGATTTCCATGAAGCGGTCGGGACGCTTCTGGATCGTCTGCGTGAAAAAGAGGCGTCCGCCCGGGTTCAGCAAGGCACAACAATGCCGCAACGCCCGCTCGGGCTCGGGCAGCAGCATAAAACTTGCGGAGAAATACACGGCGTCGTACGGCCCGCCCTGGTGATCGTAGACGGACTCGCGATACACCTCGACACGGTCAGCCAGCAGGGAATCCCGAAGCCTTCGCCGCGCACGGGCTATGTAATCCCCATCAATGTCGATGCCGGTCACGCGTAAATCCTTGCGTTCCACCAGATCGGCATTCGCCGCCAGGGCGCCGGCCGTGCCGATGCCGACATCCAGCAGCGCGGCGCCCTCGGGTAAGCGCCTCAGCACCTCCGCGTACCAGCGGGAGGTGAGTCCGAGGATCAGGGTGTCGTAAATGAAGCTTCGAATCATAGGCTCCAGCTGAACGGCCGCGCACCGATTGAATGCCCTCTTAACCGGGTCCACCGGCGTTCCAGCGCACAGCGAGGGTTCAATAAAAAGGCCAACCGAGAACGGTTGGCCTATAGGTATTGGTGGCCAGGGACGGAATCGAACCGCCGACACGGGGATTTTCAGTCCCCTGCTCTACCAACTGAGCTACCTGGCCAGTGTCTTGGGACTCGCCCGATTCAGGCCTGCGGGGGGAGGCCATGGGCGGGGGTCGAAGGGGCTGTATTAAAGCGGGCTCACGGGCCGGCGTCAAGAAAGGCAGTCTCAAGTGGCAAGGGACACCACCCCCTCCCCGACCCTCCCCCATGAGGGGGAGGGAGAAAGATGGGAGAGAGGGGGATAGTCCTGGCGTTGCCTCGTAGCCCCCTCCCCCGCTTGCG
>NZ_MVBK01000009.1 GCF_002000365.1 Thioalkalivibrio denitrificans
GTAGACATCATGGATTGACCTGCCCGACCTCGAGAGCGTGGGTTATGTTCTCGGGGCTGGGAAAACCACCTTTAACACAGAGCCATTATCGAGGGGGCAGGTCATGAATGAGTTTATCGCGAATGGGGTGAAGGGTGCAGAGCCGGTGACGGGGCTGGTCGGCGTGATGCAAGCGCTTGAGGGCGCCGGCAACGTCTATGGCGCCTACATCGGGCTGGACGTGCACAAGGAGACGATAGCGGTGGCGGTGGCCGAGTGCGGTCGCGACGCACCGCAGTATTACGGCGAGATCGCCAATACGCCCAAGAAGGTGGCCAGGCTGATCGAGCGGCTCAGTGCCCGCTACGGCGGCGAGCGGCTGCTGTGGGTGTACGAGGCGGGCCCGTGCGGGTATGGGCTGTACCGCCAGATCGTGGCCAGCGGCCATGATTGCGAGGTGGTGGCCCCCTCGCTGATCCCGCAAAAGGCCGGCGAGCGGCGCAAGAGCGACCGGCGCGACGCGCTGGGTCTGGCGCGGCTGTCGCGAGCCGGGGAGCTGACCGGCGTGTGGGTTCCGGCCCCGGAGCAGGAGGCCATGCGGGACCTGACCCGGGCGCGCGAGGACATGAAGAAGCTTGAGCTCAAGGCGCGCCAGACGCTCGGGGCGTTTCTGCTTCGTCATGGCCGGGTGTACACGGGCAAGAGCCGCTGGACGCAGGCGCACTTTCGCTGGCTGGAGACGGTGAGCTTCGACTCGCCCGTCCAGCAGATCGTGTTGCAGGAGTACATCGAGGCGGTCAAGGCGGCCCAGCGCCAGGTGGGTGGTCTGGAGCAGCAGATGCGCGCAGCGCTGCCACAGTGGTCGCTGGCCCCGGTGGTGGAGGGCCTGATGGCCCTGCGGGGCATCAGCCTGATCAGCGCCATGACGGTGCTGGCGGAGCTGGGTGACATCAGCCGGTTCGATTCCCCGCGCCAGTTGATGGCCTATCTCGGACTGGTGCCCAGTGAACACTCCAGCGGCCCGCGCCGTCGCCAGGGGGGCATCACCAAGGCCGGCAACGCTCATGTGCGGCGCATTCTGGCTGAGGCGAGCTGGAACTACCGCTTCCCGGCGCGCAAGACCCGCGATATCGAGAAGCGGGCCGAGAAGACCTCGCAGGCGGTCCAGGCCATCGCCTGGGAGGCGCAAAAGCGCTTATGCGGGCGCTACCAGCACCTGCTCAGGGCCGGCAAGATCAAGCAGCAGGTGGTCACGGCGGTGGGCCGTGAGCTGGCCGGCTTTATCTGGGCCATCGCCTGCGAGGTGATGGGCAAGCCCCACGGCAGTCGGGCGACGACCTGAGCACTACGACATCCAACCCCAAGCCCATTCACGCAACCAGGACGAACCATAACCAGGATCAGTGTCTTCGCGTCAGGGCATGAGAGGCCGGTGAGGAGAACCCCTGGCGCTCCTATGAGGCGCCCTTCCCCGCAAGGGCTAACCCTCGACTGTAGAGAAGGGCAGCTCCGCGACGAAGTGAAGTCCGGTCGGTAACCAACCCACGTATATCAGAGTGATCCACCGTCGCAGCTCGCTTCTCGTGCCCTGACTCGAAGACATTGAAAGAAGGAGGTCTCAATCGAACATTGCAGCCAACCATTGACAGGTCAATCCATATCAGGAG
>NZ_MVBK01000010.1:0-42432 GCF_002000365.1 Thioalkalivibrio denitrificans
ATATCTCACCGGGATCGCGGTTCAGGCTCGTCTTCGCGCCCGTATGCTTGCTCTTCACTCAACCCATAGCTACGGCTATGGGTTTCGCTCCAGAGCGGCGCCTACGGGCGCGAATCCTTCGCCTGCTCCCGCGATCCCGGTGAGATATGCGGGCTAGGGCCAACGTCCGATTCTGCAGCAAACCGGGCCGTGCTGTCTCGCGGACCGGATTGCGCCTGCGCGGAAGCCGCTTCTATACTGGCCCTCCAGCCGGCGAACCGCGCCTGTTTCGTACCCGTACCGGGAGAGTCACTCGTTTCCATGTGCACCACCGCCACAGACCGGGTGTGCCCATGAGCCGGTCCGAGTGGGCCCTTTGGCCCGGCAGTCCCTATCCCCTGGGCGCGACCTGGGATGGCGAAGGTGTCAACTTCGCCCTGTTCTCCGAGCATGCCGAGCGTGTCGAGCTGTGCCTGTTCGATCCCAGGGGGCGGCGCGAGATCTCCCGCGTCGAACTGAAGTGGCAGACCGATCAGGTCTTTCACGCGTACCTGCCCGAAGCCCGGCCGGGCCTGCTTTACGGCTACCGCGTCCACGGCCCGTACGAACCGGAGCGGGGGCACCGCTTCAACCCGCACAAGCTGCTTCTCGACCCCTATGCCCGGCACGTGGTGGGGCAGGTCCGCTGGAGCGACGCCCTGTTCGGTTACCGGATCGGTGCGCCCAAGGCGGATCTGCAGATGGACCGGCGCGATTCCGCCGCCGGCATGCCCCGTTGCCAGGTGATCGATACGGCGTTCACCTGGGGCGAGGATCGCCATCCGCGCACCCCGTGGCATGACACGGTCATCTACGAGCTGCACGTGAAGGGATTCACCGCCCTGAACGAGCGCGTTCCCCCGTCACTGCGCGGCACCTATGCCGGGCTCGCCACCACGCCGGTGCTGTCCTACCTGCAGCGCCTCGGCGTGACGGCGGTGGAGCTGATGCCCGTGCACGCCTTCATTGATGATCGCCACCTGGTGCGCCAGGGATTGCGCAACTACTGGGGCTACAACTCCATCGGTTACTTCGCGCCGGACATGCGCTACTCGGCCACCGGTCACGTGGACGAGTTCAAGACCATGGTGAAGGCGCTGCACTCAGCCGGCATTGAGGTCATTCTGGACGTCGTCTACAACCATACGGCCGAGGGCAACCAGCTGGGACCGACCCTGTGTTTCCGGGGCATCGACAACTCGGCCTACTACCGGCTGGTGCAGGACGATCGCCGCCATTACATGGACTACACGGGTTGCGGCAATACCCTGAACATGCGCCATCCGCGCGTGCTGCAGCTGATCATGGACTCACTGCGCTACTGGGTCCAGGAGATGCACGTGGACGGTTTTCGTTTCGATCTGGCGTCCGCACTGGCCCGGGAACTGCACGCGGTGGATCGCCTGGGGGCGTTCTTCGACATCATCCACCAGGACCCGGTACTTTCACAGGTCAAGCTCATCGCCGAGCCCTGGGACCTGGGTGAAGGGGGCTACCAGGTGGGTAACTTTCCGGTGGGCTGGACCGAGTGGAACGGCCGCTACCGCGACGCCGCGCGTGCATACTGGCGTGGCGACGAGGCCATGCTGGGCGAGATGGCCTACCGGCTGACGGGATCTTCCGACCTGTATGAATCCAGTGGGCGGCGACCCTACGCCAGTATCAACTTCGTCACCTGCCACGACGGCTTTACCCTTCATGACCTGGTGAGTTACAACGACAAGCGCAACGAGGCCAATGGCGAGGGCAATCGCGACGGCGAGGACCACAATCTGTCCTGGAACTGCGGAGAGGAAGGACCGACGGACAACGGCCACATTCAGGCCCTGCGTGCCAGGCAGAAGCGCAACCTGATGGCCACCCTGTTTCTCTCCCAGGGTATTCCCATGCTGGCGGCCGGCGACGAGCGCGGCCGCACCCAGAACGGCAACAACAATGCCTACTGCCAGGACAACGAACTGAGCTGGCTGGACTGGTCCCTGGATGAGGAACGCAAGCGCCTGATCTCGTTCGTCCGGCTGCTGGTCCGGTTGAGACGCAAGCACCCCGCGCTGCGCCGCCGACAGTTCTTCCGCGGCCATCATCATCTCAACGGGGGGCGCATCAAGGATCTCATCTGGTTGCGCCCGGATGGCGAGGAGATGAGCGAAGTGGACTGGCATCAGCCCTTCGGACGCGTGCTGGGCATGTTCGTGGCGGGCGATGCCTTCGAGGAGCATGACGAGCGGGGCCGGCGCATCCGGGATTCCGATCTGATCCTGCTGTTCAATGCCCACCACGCCGCCATCGATTTTCGTCTGCCCGCCGAACCGGGGCGCACGCGATGGGGCGTGCTGATCGACACTCATTACGAGGACGGCGAACGGCCGGACCGGCGCAATTTTCACAGTCATGAGTATTATCCCCTTCAGGGTCGAAGCGTCGCGCTGCTGATCAACACCAGTCGGCCGGTTCCAACCGCGCGTGAGAGCGACGGACTCATCTGAGCGGGCAGGGGGAATGGATTGAACCAAAGAAGCACCGATCACTGGTGGTCATCGAGGGACGTGGAGACCGGGAAGGGGATCTGCTGGTCCCTGGGACCGCTCACCCTCAGTCTTTTCCGCAACGAGGACGCCTGGCACATGTGGATGTCCCGCCAGGAGGTGGACGACAGCCGGCCCACGGTGGCTCGGGTGGAGCCTCTTGACGCGATGCCGGCGGACACGGATGCGGAGCGTTTCGTGTACGGCAAGGCGCCCGGCAGGGTGCGCCTGCGTCCCCTGCTGGCGGATCGCCCGGTCGTGGTGCGTGCCCGCCAGCCGGTCTTTGTGCCGCCCGGTGAACGCACCACACTCTATCTCAGCACGCCGGTGTGGCTTTCCATCGACCTGGGCGATCCCGCGCGGGCCCTGAAGGAGGTCCCCGTGCTGCGTCTTTCCGACACCTGGTTCGGACCCTCCACCCGGGAAGGGGAGTTGTGTTACGCGGCACGCACCCACGCCCGCAGCCACCTGGACGAGGTGCCGCGCCGCCCGCATCGGGCCGTGACCCCCGTGCAGGTGCGCAACGAGGCAAACACCCTGCTGCCCATCGAGAAGATCAGCGTCCCGGTGCCGCTGCTGTCCGTTTACGGTGATCCGGAGACCGGATTGTGGACCGAAGAGGTGCATCTGACGCGCAGTGCCGACAGCGATCTGGCGGCGCTGCGCATCGTTCCCGGCAAACCATCCTATGCGCCCCGGGCGGAGCGTCTGAGCCCGCCTCGTGCGGAACCGGGCCGTGGCGGGCTGGTGCGGGCCTTCAGTGACCTGTTTGGTTGAAGGCGATTCAAGATTCAATATTCAAGATTCAAGGGGGAAACCAGTGCCCAAAGGACGCCCCGCTGCCAAAGCGACGATCCCTTGAATCTTGAATATTGAATCTTGAATCGTATTCACCCTGGAGCATTCCATGCTGGATTCCACACTCAACTTCCTTGCCAGCGACCAGGTGATGGGTGCGTTGCGCGCGTTCCTCTTTCTGCTGGTGGGCTTCGTGCTGGCGCGGATTGTGTCGCGTTTGGTACAGAGGATGATGGTGCGCCGCTTCAGTGCGCATCACGCCATGGTGGTGCGCCGCTTCGCATTCTATCTGATTCTGGCCCTCTTCATCGCATCGGCATTGCGGGAACTGGGATTCAGTCTGGCTGTGCTGCTGGGTGCAGCTGGCGTGCTCTCGGTGGCGATCGGTTTCGCTTCGCAGACATCGGCGTCCAACCTCATCAGCGGACTGTTTCTGATCGGTGAACGACCGTTCGGCGCGGGAGATGTCATCAAGGTGGGCGATACGACCGGGGAGGTACTGTCCGTGGATCTGCTCTCGGTCAAGCTGCGCACCTTCGACAACCTGTTCGTGCGCATTCCCAACGAGACCCTGATCAAGAGCGAGGTGACCACGCTCACCCGCTTCCCCATCCGCCGGTTCGATCTGCAGCTGGGTGTGGCCTACAAGGAGGACATCGAGCGCGTGCGCAAGGTGCTCATGGACGTGGCGGATCGCAATACGCTGTGCCTGGATGAGCCCAAGCCCCTGTTCATCTTCAACGGCTTCGGTGATTCCGCGCTGGAGATCCAGTTCTCCGTCTGGGCCAAGCGGGAGAATTTTCTGGATTTGAGAAACAGTCTGCAGATCGACATCAAGCGCGCGTTCGATGCTCAGGGCATCGAGATCCCGTTCCCGCACATGACGCTCTATACAGGCAGCGTGACGGACCCGTTCCCCGTGCAAATGGTGGACCGGAAGAGTCCGGAGCAGCGCACCGGGTCCGCATCCGGGAACCACCAATCGGAATGATCTGTTACATCGCCGCCGGCCTATCGCAATGCTTGCGGCCTCTGGGCCTGTCTCGCTTGCCTGTGGGTCGGGCTTCAGCCCGACGGGCGGTGCCTGTTTAAGCCGCGCCTGTCGCCCTGAAGGGCGACCTACAGATGCGCCTCTCTTACAAGACGACGGCGCGAGACAGGCCCGGAGACCACAATCATTCGCGATCCTTGGTGCAATATGCGGGTTAAAGATGCATCGTAGGATGCCGCGACCCTGCGGCGAACCGTCAGTTCGTCTGCCGGGGGAAAACGCGCGGTGTCAGAGCGCCTCCTGCTGATCACGTTCGCGCTGCTTCTGTGAGAGGTAGGTCTCCTTGTCCAACTCGCGCAACTGCTCGGGATAGCGCTCGGTGAGGTCGAACCAGTGCTCATGGCGAGCCTCAACTCGCTCACCCTCAGGCAGATGCAAGGTGTCCAGGTAGGCCTGCACACCCAGATAGAAGCGCATCACGTTGCGTTCGGTCATACCCTGAACGCCGCGTACCAGTTCGTCGTTATCATCGACGCTGCTGAACCCCACCCGGTCCCGGCCGGCAGTGGCGAGATAGGTCTCCATGGCAAATCGCCCGGCGGCGCCGACCTCCAGCGCGTACCGAAACCGCACCAGCGTCCGGTCGCTGCCGCTGGGGATGGCTTCCAGTTCCATACGAAGGTCACGCACGCCGTGCGGGCCGCGATCGCCGCTCAGCACGACCTCCAGATGGTCCTTCTCGATGCTCGTCAGGTAAAACGCCATTTCCACCAGGGTGGCCTCGTCCGGTTTCTCAAATTGCTTGCGCCCTATGTAGACGCGCAACTCCGAGGCGTCGTCTCCATCCGCATGGACGCAGGCCTTGACGTTCTGATGCAGAAAGATGATCTCGCACCAGTCGGCGGCCGATCCAAGCGCCTCCGACACCTTGTCGAAGCGGTGTCCCACGAGCGCGTGGATCTCGCCGCGCAGCTCGCTGTTCTCGTCACGGGAATCCAGATGAATCGGCTCGTCGAGGGGTGATGCCTCGATACGCTCCAGTATGTCGTCATGGTGCTCCTGCAGGGACTGCGCCCATACGGTTACACACCACAGCGTGGCTGTCAGGATCAGAACCAACGTAATCGGCCTTTTGCTCATGGGCAATCCCACGATGGAGAACGATGCCGGCCCGGTCGGCCCATTTGATCGGTCACAGCATCTTCTGCATGATCACGAGATCCATCCAGCGGGCGAATTTCCACCCGGCCTGCGGGATCATGCCTACGGTCTCGAAGCCCATGTCCCCATGAAACTTCCGGCCGACTGCATTCTCTCCGGTGACACAGGCAATGAGAGAGTGCACGCCACGGACACGTCCCTCGTCTTCCAGTGCCCGCATCAGTTGTTCGCCGAGGCCCTCCCCTGCGGCGTCGGGGTCCAGAAAGATGGTGTGCTCCATGGTCCGTGCATAGCCCTCACCCTCGCGAAAGGGTGCAAAAGTGGCAAATCCCGTCACCCGCCCATCCTCTTCCGAGACGAGCCACGCATAGCCTGTGCTTTGCCGCTCGCCGATCATGGCGGCAATCGCTTCCGTGGAGTACACGTCATGGTCGAAGGTGAAGGATGTATCGCGAATCATGGCGTTCCAGATGGCGGCAATCGCCCCTGCATCCCCACTACGCGCATATCGGATGGTCACCATACTGTTGATCCCTGCTCCCGAAAGACCCGAAGGCGCGGAACGCGGCGGACAGGCTCATGCGTACCGCTACATCAGATTACCCGATCGAAACGCCCCATGATGATCCGGACCAGACGGTGTGTCAGCCACCATGCGGCCGCACACGCTGCGATCACGATACCGAGCCAGGCATAGGGAGAAATCAGGTCCTGTGGCTCACCGGGGCCCCAGACCCAGTTGACGTTGCGATCCGGGCTGGAGAGGAAGAATGTCAGGATCAGGATGCCGGTGCCCGCCACCACCCACACCTTCCATGCGTCCTGATCGTAACCGAGCCGCCATACGATCCAGAACAATACGAAGGGCAGCGCCAGGTGATAGAGGGAAAGCAGACGCACGAACAGCGCGATTTCGGGATCGTACATGTAGTCCACAAAACCCAGCGGCGGCGTTCCACCCAGTAGCAGACTCCCGAGGAAGTCGATGATCCAGCCCATTTCCAGCAGTGCGACGGCCACCAGCATCATGCTCGCCAGGCGCGGGCTCTCGAAAAGCGCGGCCAGCAGTCCCCCCATCAGCGCCAGGTTGGAGAACCATAGAAAATTCAACAGTCCGTGCTCCAGGGTGTAGGCCGGGACGAGCACGGCGACGAAGGCGAGATACACCGCTTTGAACCAAACGGGGATCATCGTTTCCCTGTCGCGGACGTCGATAACGCGAAGCTCATTTCTTGTCATCTCCTAGGAGCCTGTCGGACTTAGGTGCCCGTAGCGAGNNTCCGACAGGCTCCTAGTGCGGCGACTTTCGAGTGAAGATTCTCCACGATCTCCCGCTCATCGCGGCCGTAGCGCTCCGGATCCATGGGCTCACCGATGATCACCCGCACCCGTCCGGGCCGCGGCAGGATTCGTCCGGGCGGCATGGCCTCCCGGGTCCCCTCGATCCACACGGGGATCACCGGCACCGGCTGCGCCCGAAGCACGAGGCCGATTCCCGGCCGGAACCGCTGCAGGGCGCCATCAGGGGAACGCTGACCCTCCGGGAACCAGATCAGGGTGTGGCCGCGCTTGAGGGCGGTCGCCGCCAGTGCCAGGCTGCTGCGCGGCGCCGCGCCCGGGTCGATGGGCAGGACGCGCGCGATGCGGCTGAACCAGCGCGTGAGGCGACCGGAAAACATCAGTCCCGTCCATCCGGCCCAATACAGGGATTCCAACTGGCGTGCGCTGAGGCCCCGTATGAGCACCAGGGGATCGAGGGCGCTCAGGTGACGCGGCGCAATCAGGTAAGGGCCGTTGGTGGGGATGCGGCCACGGATCTCCACCCTGAGCAGGAGTCGGGTCGCCAGCCGCACGAGGCCCAGCAAGAAGCGCCCGGCGATCCTGCGCATGGGCCCGGGCGGGGTCAGTGCGTGTTCATGCTCCGGCTCCAGGAGTTCCTCCGGATGCGTGAGCGCCTCGGCCAGATCCTCGCCGCCTTCACCCGCCTCGGCAGCGCCCGCCGCCTCGCGCAGCAGGTCCCGCACCGTGCTCACCCGGGAGATCGCCGAATCGTCCAGTTCGATCCCTGCGTGCTCGCGCAGGGCCAGGCTCAGATCCACCCAGCCGAGCGAGTCGATGTCGAGATCCCGGCTGAGCCCGCTGTCGGGAGTCAACCGCCGATCGTGAAAGCGCTTCGCCAGATAGTTCCATGTGCCCTCGGCGGCCGGATCCGACAGCAACTGCTGATCCTCGGGGGACATGGATTCACGCGAGATGGGTTCGGGTGCCGCTTCGGAGACGGCGTCGCCTTCGCCCAGCAGCTCGAACAGTTCCTTGAGCTTGTGGCGGCGCAGCTTGCCGAGGCGCGTGCGCGGCAGGGGGTCGAGGGCGAGGCGAACCGTGCCCGGCCGGTGGTGGCTCGGCAGCTCGCGCGCCGCTTCCTCCGCGGCCTTCTCGATGCGTTCGCGAAGGGCATCACCCGAGGCCTCGCTCAGCACCCCGGACTCCGGCACCACCACGGCCGCCAGGCGGTCTTCATGTGCCAGGATCCCCGCCTCGCGGATGTCCGCGGCCGCCGCCAGGGCCTTCTCCACGCGCTCGGGGTCCACGTTTTCGCCGCCCGAAAGCACGATCATGGCCGACTCGCGGCCGCGCAGGTACAGATACCCGTCCTTGTCCACCTCACCCGTGTCGCCGGTATGAAACCAGCCGTCCTCGTCCAGATCCTTGGCGGTCTTCTCGGGAAGGTTCCAGTAGCCGCCGAAGACGTTCGGGCCCCGGGCCAGGACCTCGCCGGCCCCCTCACGGGCGTCGATGCGCAGCTCCACCCCGGGCAGGGCGATCCCGGCGCTCTCCAGCCGGATCCGGTCCGGCGGATTGAAGGTGAGAATGGGCGAGGTTTCGCTCAGTCCGTAGCCGGTGGCGACCTCCCAGCCCAGGCCCTGCAGCCTGCGGCCCAGATCCGGGTCAAGGGCCGCACCCCCGGACACCACCAGACGCAGATCCGGGGACAGGCGCTTGTGGAGGCCTGCGAACAGGCGGCGCCCCGCTCGCCAGCCCACCCGCCGGCGCATCGCCATGGACAGGCGCAGCAGGCCGTGGAACAGGGCTCCCGCCAGCCGCCCGCGGCCGGCAATGCGCTCCTCCAGCGCGTTCCAGACGGCTTCGTAGAGACGCGGCACCCCCAGCATGACCGTGGCTTCCCCCTCGCGCAGGGCGCGCACGATCTGCGGGCCCACCAGGGAGAAGGGGATGATGATCGTTGCCCCCAGGGTCAGGGGAATTAGGATGCCCACCGTGAAGGGGTAGACGTGATGGAACGGCAGCGGCACCAGGATGCGGTCCGCCTGATCCGCCAGGCCCTGTTCACACAGGGCCTCCACGTTGCTGCTCAGATTGCGATGAGTGAGCGGCACCCCCTTGGGCGGACCGGTGGTGCCGGAGGTATAGAAGATAGCCGCCAGGTCCTCTTCCCCGGCGACGGGCTCGGCGGTCGCCGAGGCGAGCAGGGTGTTCCAGGCCTCTGCGTCGTCCGCATCTCCTCCGAACAGGCGAAGTTGCGCGCGCAGATCCAGGTCCAGCCCCTTGATGCGCTCTCGCAACGCAGGCGTGGTGAAGACAAATGCCGGATCGCAATCGGCGAGGGCGTGTGCCAGATCCTCACCGGGCATCTGCACGTCCAGGGGCACCACCACACCGCCGGCGTTCATTACGCCAAGCGCCGAGACGATCCAGTCGGCGCTGTTGGGGGCCATGAGCACCACCCGATCACCGCGTTCAAGGTCCGCCTTGGCGAGGCCGGCGGCCAGCCGTCCGGCGCGCTCCAGAAGCTCGCCGCGGGTCATGGTCTCGATCGAGTCCCGGCCCAGCGCCGCCACGGCGGGCCGATCGGTGGGCGCGGAAGCTGCGGAAATCAGCTCAGCGAGGGTCATTGCCCTCGACCGTCGGGTGTGCGGAAGAATCGCGCAACAGATCCAGCAGGCCGTCGATGGCCGACGGATCGGCGTTGTCGAACATGGCGCCGACACCGGTGTCGGTGACGCGCACCACAAAACAGTTCCAGATGCGGGTCGGTCCGGCGTCCTCTCTGTCCGGCCCGAATATCAGCCGCAGGCGTGCATAACTAGTCAGGTCCGCACTGGGCATCTCCAGGTAAAGGCCGCTGAGGCTGACATCGCGAATCCGCCCGGTCACCTTGCGGCCCGGCATACCGGAAAGGTATTCGATCATGGCTCCCAGGTTCACCGGTTTGCGCGCCCCTTCGCGACGTTCCATTCTTGCCCTCCTGCTCCTGCCAAGGCCCGGCGGTTGTTCGGGCAATGCTGTCGCTGCCGCACAGGTTGCCCGGACGGACTTTCGGTGTGCCCGGTTGATCTCCAGAAGAAGTCTAGCAGACCGTCGGACTCGGCCACATACCGTGCTGCAAAGCATTGACTACCCTTAACCTGCATGTCACACCAAGGCGGGCGGCGGTGAGAAGTTGCCCCGTGACCACATTCAGCGCCCCGGAGGCATGCCGTGGCCAGACTCAACGCCGAGATCGCGGACAAGTTCAACCGTCTGGCGGATCTCCTGGAGATCGAGGGCGCCAACCCCTTCCGCGTCCGTGCCTATCGCAATGCCGCACGCACTGTAGGCAGCATGTCCCGAAGCATGGCCGACCTTATCGCCGAGGGCAGGGACCTCTCCGAACTGCCCGATATCGGTGATGACCTGGCCGAAAAGATCGAGACCATCGTCAGGACCGGGCGGTTGCCCCTGCTGGAAGAGGTGGAGCAACGCACGCCGGCGGCCCTGAGCGATCTCATGAAGATCGGCGGCCTGGGCCCGAAGCGGGTCCAGACGCTCCATCGGGAACTTGGGATCGCGAGTGCGGAGGATCTCAGGCGTGCCGCGGATCAGGGCCGGATCCGAGGCCTAGAGGGCTTTGGCCCGAAGCTCGAGCAGACCATCCTGAGCCGGCTGGCGGGTACCCCGGGCTCCAAGGGCAAACGCCACCGGCTGATCGATGCCGAGGCAGTGGCCGAGCCGCTGGTAGCGTATCTCCGGGAGACCAAGGGCCTGAAGGACATCGTTGTGGCTGGCAGCTATCGGCGGCGCAGGGAGACGGTCGGGGATCTGGATATCCTGGTCACCGCCCGCAAGGGCACGCCCGTCATGGACCGGCTGGCGGCCTACGACCAGGTCTCGGAGGTGATCTCACAGGGCACGACCCGCTCGACGGTGATCCTGCGTTCCGGCATGCAGGTGGACCTGCGTGTCGTGCCCCAGGTGGCCTATGGCGCCGCGCTGCATTACTTCACCGGCTCCAAGGCGCATAACATCGCGGTGCGCAAGCTGGCGGTCGACCGGGGCCTCAAGCTCAACGAATACGGTGTGTTCCGTGGCGACAAGCGGGTCGGCGGGCGTTCCGAGAAGGAGGTCTTTGGCAGCGTCGACCTCCCGTACATCGAGCCTGAACTGCGCGAGAACAATGGAGAGTTCGAGGCCGGGGCAAAAGGCCGGCTGCCGAGGCTCATCACCCTGGACCGCATCCGCGGGGATCTGCACTGCCACACCACCGCCACCGATGGCCGCGACACCCTGGAGGACATAGTGGAGGCGGCCCGCGAGCGCGGCTACGAATATGTCTCCATCAACGACCATTCACGCCGCGTCGCTGTGGCACACGGCCTCGACACCAAGCGTCTGCTCGCCCAGATCCGCGCCATCGACAGGCTGAACGAAAGGCTCGATGACATCGTCGTGCTCAAGTCCGTCGAGGTGGACATCCTGGACGACGGCGCCCTGGACCTGCCCGACGATGTACTCAAGGAACTCGACTTCACGGTGTGCGCCGTACACTACCGGTTCAACCTGTCGCGCCGGAAGCAGACCGAGCGCATCCTGCGCGCCATGGACAACCCGCATTTCAACATCCTCGCCCATCCCAGCGGGCGGCTCATCGGCAGGCGCGAACCCTACGAGGTGGATATGGAGCGCATTATGAAGCGGGCCGCGGAATGCGGCTGCTTCCTGGAACTCAACGCCCAGCCGGACCGACTCGACATGGACGACAGCGCCTGCAAGATGGCGCGTGACATGGGGGTCAAGGTCGCCATCAGCACCGATGCGCACCGCACCGGCGATCTCGATCTCATGCGCTTCGGCATCGGCCAGGCGCGCCGTGGCTGGCTGGAGCCGGACGACGTGATCAACACCCGACCGCTCAAGGAACTGAAAAGGCTGCTCAAACGGCACTGAGACGCCGAGGGGAAGGAGACGAAAGCCGATAACTGCCTTCCAAGGATGAAAACGGGTGGCTTTTTTTGAGCTAGAAGACTCTGAAACAATGGGTTTCAACGGTCCACCCCGAACGATCAGGAGCACTCATGCAGCCAGACCGTTCCGCTCTCGGTGACGCGATCGCCGTCCTCACGCGTCCCAGGGAGTTTTACCGCACCATGCCCAGGGGAACGGGGGTTCTGGAGCCCTTGCTGTTCCTGGTGGTGGTCGGCATGATCACCGGTGCTGTTCACCTGGGTGTCGCGCGCCTTTTCCCGGGTCAGGTGATCGACCCGGGCCTGGAAATTCTGCTGCTCGCGCCGGTGGTGCTGATGGTGCTTAGCTTGGTGATCGGCAGCCTCCTTCACCTGGTCTGGAAACTGCTGGGCTCCGGAGAACCCTTTGAAACTGCCTTCCGGTGCGTCGCATACGCCATGGCGATCGCACCTGTCGCGGTCGTTGTGGGCATGCTGCCTTACATGGGGACGCTGATCGTGGTGCTGTGGTGGGCGTTGTTGCAGGCCCTGGCGAGTATCGAAGTACATGGCATCGCTGAGCCCGTGGCGGTTGCGGTGTTTGGCATCATCGCCGTGCTCCTGATCCTGCTTGGAGTAACGCTTGAGCTCGCAGTACATGAAATGCAGCGAGGGGGGGAACTTCATGTGGCGGCCGGCAGCCGCGCTGCCCTGGAAGCACGATCCAGCCTGTCTGAACTGGTGACGTAGAGGGTCCGCGAAGCGATTGGCATGCTTCTGCGTCAGTGAAGTTTCCGGGCGAAAGCTATCATTGAGATTTTGTCTTTGGAGAACGTGCCATGAGCCTAGATGAGAAAAAAGTCGCGATCCTCGTTGAGGACGATTACCAGGAGCTGGAACTGCACTATCCGCGGCTGCGCTTGCTGGAGGCGGGAGTGCGGGTCCTCGTAGTAGGCGCCGGCAAGCCGGAATACACCAGTGCAAAGGGGTACACGGTCCGGTCAGACGTCAGTGCCGAAGAGGTTGATCCGGGCGATCTGGATGCGTTGATCATCCCCGGCGGTATGGCGCCCGACAAGATGCGTCGCCATCGCGCGATGGTCGACCTGGTGCGGGCCGTGCATGACCGGGGCAAGCCGGTGGCCTGGATCTGCCACGGGGGATGGATGGCGGTATCCGCTGGTATTCTGCGCGGTCGGCGTGCGACCTCATTCCACTCGATCCGGGATGACATGGTCAACGCGGGAGCCGATTGGCGTGACGAGGAAGTCGTGCAGGATGGGAACCTGATCAGTAGCCGCACTCCGGATGATCTGCCTGCATTCTGTCGTGCCTTGCTCGAGTCCCTGGCATGACTATAGAGGTGTCCATCCACGCACCGGCCGGGATGAATAGACCAAGGCGTTGCCGTGATCACTGGTCGCGCCTGCATCGCGAAAAGAGATGGATGGTGTAGACACCCGCCGCTATCGAGGCAAGCCCGGATAGGGCGAACATGTGGCTGGGCGCCGCTCCCAGCGGGCCGGTGAGGATCCAGAAAAGTACCGGTGCCACGAGCATGGCTGAAAAGGCCAGGAAGTTGCTGGCGGCGATGAACCGGGCGCGCCGACTGGCGGGACTCTTGTTCTGGAGGTAGGCGGACATCGGCACGATAAAGAATCCGGCGCCAACGCCCAGCAGGAAGGACAGCGCGAGGGTTGCCGCATAGCTGCCGACCGCGAACAACATGAGAAAGCTGAACACGCCCACGGCAATCATCCCCGCCGGCACATGCCTCATCTCAATCCGCTCTCCAGCCAGGTGGCCCGCAACGATGCTGCCGATGCCGATACCCACTGCCAGTACGGTCAGGATGATGCCGGTGTGCATTTCGCCGACCTGCAGCTGCAGCTCGGCAAACAGCGGTACGTTGAGCTGGTACAGGGTTCCCAGCGCCCAGAACAAGGCGATTCCCAATACGACCAGGAACAACACACGGAAGTGACGAATCTCTCCGATGGCCGCCCTGACATCGGCAAAAGCATTGAGCCGGAATGGGGCTGGATCATCCTGGGCTTCGGTGGGTGTGATAAACAGGCTGGAGACCAGGCCCAGGATGGAAAAGAGCACGATGACCATCGCAGGAATCCACAACGCATCTCCGGCCCACTCCATGATGAATCCGGCCAATGCAGTCCCCAGGATGATCGCGAGGAAGGTCCATAGCTGCATGTGCCCATTGGCTCGCGACAATTCCTCCTCGCGCACGATCTCCGGGAGGATGCCGAATTTCACCGGACTGAAGAACGTGCTTTGCAGCCCCATCAGAAACAGGGTGATGAACAGACCGGTCATGTTATTCAGTATCAGCATCACCGCCGCGATCATGAGGATCCCCGCCTCAGCCAGCCTGGTACTGATGATCACGGCCTTCTTGCTGTAGCGATCTCCGATAAATCCCGCATAGGGAGAGAACAGCACGAATGGAAGCAGGAATATGAAGCCGACAAGGCTGTAGTAGAACGTTTCTGCTCCATCGGCGACGTAAACACGAATCGCGAGAAAGATGAAGACCAGCCGAAAGTAATTGTCATTCAGGGCATTGATGAACACCGTCACCATCAAGGCCGCGAAGCCCTTGGTTCTGATGTCGGATGGACTAGCCCGCATACCTCACCACCCTTCTACTGCGGCCGCCGATCTGCGCGCTGTGACGGGGCGTGCTCGCTTCAGCCGGCTTGACGTAGTGCCGGCTACGCCGGCGCCGTCTTCCGTTCCGCGCGCCCCGCCACAGCGGCATCTCGACACCCTCGCTACGAACGGTGGTGAGATATGCGGGCTAGCCCCGCATATCTCACCGGGCGGACACCGGCTGGCGCGCAACAGGTGGAAACATACGAAGAATGCCTTGGAATGGGTGCCGATCTCAGCATGACAGACTGTCTCCGCCGGTGTCCTGTCGCGGTTCAGGCTCAATTACCGGGTGGGTTCGTGCCGCACTTCTAACGCGTGAAAGTTTGCCATGGTACGCTCGTTGTTTACAGAAGGATGCCGGCGCCCTTGTCATCAAGGCGCATGGCAGCAATCGCGCTCGCTTGACCAATGCAGAACCGCTCCTGCAAAGGAGAGGAGGTATCCAAATGCCCCGCATCGTCCTCATGCGCCATGGCCAGAGCACCTGGAATCAGCGCAAGCTCTTTACCGGATGGGTGGACGTGGACCTGACCGATGAGGGCAGGGGTCAGGCCACCGATGCCGCCGGGGTATTGGCGGCCGAGGGGATCAGGCCCGATCTGTGCTTCACCTCGGTGCAGATCCGGGCCATACGCACGCTCTGGATCGTCCTCGACGGCCTGAACATGGATTGGTTGCCCGTGGTTCGCGACTGGCGCCTCAACGAGCGCCACTACGGAGCACTCCAGGGCTTCAGCAAGGCGGAGATCGCCGATCTGGTCGGCGAGGAACAGGTCCGCATCTGGCGGCGTTCGTGGGACGTGCGCCCGCCGCTGCTCGATCCGGAGGACCCCCGCTTTCCCGGCAACGATCCGCGCTACGCGGAACTGTCGGCCGATCAGTGGCCGCGCGGCGAGAGCCTCAAGGACACGGTGGACCGCCTGGCGCCGGCCTGGACGGGGCCCGTGCGCCACGCCCTGGAGCAGGGCCGCACACCCCTGATCGTGGCCCACGGCAACTCCCTGCGTGGCGTGGTGAAGATCCTCGACCGCATCCCCGATGAGGTCATTCCGCGGGTCGAGATCCCCGTGGGCAGGCCGCTGCTTTATGAACTCGATGATGCACTGCAGCCGCTGGAGAGCCGATATCTCGGCCCGGTGCCCAAGGGGACGATACTGCCACGCGACGTGCCGCGTTCGTAAGGCAGGTGCGCTTCGCTTATCCGCCCGACGCGCGGTCATTCGTCATGGCCGGGGCTCCTTGTCCGTTGCGTGGTGGGAGGGCGCCTGGTGGCGGTTCTCGTCGCGATCCCGCTCTTCGGGCTTGAGCAGGCGGAATGCACAGGTCTCGCCCGGTGAGAGATCGCGGTAGTGACCACGGTAGGCGATGGTGACGGGTGTGGTGGTGCAGGGCGCGCTGCGGATGCGCAGCATGTCGTGGTCGGCCTCCACGTCCAGCGTCTGCCCCCGGTAGTGCAGGCGCACCCGTGCCCGGTGCAGATCGTCGGGCAGCGACGGGTCGAAATGCAGCACGTTGGCCCACATGTCGATGCCCAGGTAGCAGCGCTGCACCAGGTCGACGGTGCCGGCCATGGCGCCCAGGTGGATGCCCTCGGGGGTGGTGCCGCCCTGGATGTCTGCCAGATCGCTGTCCAGGGCGCGCTGGAACAGGCGCCACGAGCGGGCGCGGTCGGCCCGCGCCAGGACCCACGAGTGCGCGAGCTGGCTCAGGGTGGAGCCGTGGGAGGTGCGCGCGGAGTAGTACTCGATGTTGCGCGGGATCGTGTCGTACTCAAAGGGATAGCCGAGCTGCTCGAACAGCAGCGCCAGCTCCTCTGCGGAGAACAGGTAGAACAGCATCAGCACGTCCGCCTGCTTGGAGACCTTGTAGCGGTTCGGCGTGTCGCCCTCGGCCTCCAGGATGCGGTCCAGGCGGTGGATGTCGCCGTACTTCTCCCGGTAGCCGTCCCAGTCGAACTCCTCCAGGTCGTCGTAACCGTCGAACTGGGAGATGATGCCGTCCGCGTTGATGGGCACGCGCAGCTTGCGGCTGACCTCCAGCCAACGCCCGATCTCCTCATCGCCCAGCCCCAGGCGCTCGCAAAGCTGCTCGCGGCGCCTGCCCGGCAACAGGTCGATCACGTCCAGTGCCCGGGTCAGCACCCAGGCGGCCATGACGTTGGTATAGGCGTTGTTGTCGATGCCGCCGGCCGCTTCGGGATCGGTATCCGGATAGGCGGTGTGATACTCGTCAGGGCCCATGACCCCCTTGATCTCGTAGCGGTCCAGCGAAGTGTTGTACGTGGCGATGCTGGCCCAGAGGCGGGCGATCTCCAGGAGCATCTCGGCGCCGTAGAAGTGCATGTACTCATGGTCGCCGGTGGCCTGGTGGTACTGCCAGATGTTGTAGGCGACGGCCGAGTTGATGTGGCGCTGACGGTGGGAGGTGTCAGGGAGCCAGCGGCCGGAGTCCGGGTTGAGATGCAGCCGCTGGGTCTCCTCGCGCCCGTTGCTGCCGCTCTGCCAGGGATACATGGCACCCCGGTAGCCGGCCTCCTTCGCCGCCCGGCGCGCCTCGGTCAGACGGCGGTGGCGGTAGCGCAGCAGCGCGCGGGTGAGGGTGGGGATGCGCAGGCTCAGGAAGGGGAAGATGAACAGTTCGTCCCAGAAGATGTGCCCACGGTAGGCCTCCCCGTGCCAACCGCGCGCCGGCACGCCCGTGTCCAGGTCGATGGAGTGTGGCGAGACCGTCTGCAGCAGGTGGAAGATGTGCACGCGCAGCTTGAGTTCCGTTTCGGACGCCTCATTGCCTTCCAGGCCGATGTCGCACTCGTTCCACAGATGCGCCCAGGCCAGTTCGTGGGCAGCACGCAACTCGTCGAAACGCCCGGCGTTTCCCAGCGCTCTCAATGACTCGATGCCCGGTTCCGAGATGGCCCAGTCCCGCGATGAGTACATGGCCACGATCTTCTCAGCCCGCAACGGCGTGTTCGCCTGCACGGTGCAGTCGATCTCCTGGGCGATGCACCGGTCCTCCCTGATCGTGCGCCGTTGCGCGTCGACGGGTGATCCATCCACATACAGGCGCATGCGCGCTGCCTGGGCGACGCCCAGTTGTGACTGGTTGGTGCGGGCACGCAGGAAGATTGTCTCCTCGCCCCGATGTTCCAGCTCCAGGACATCCAGGTGTCGGTTGGCCAGATCCCGGTAGCGGGCCACGCCGCTGTTGGTGACGCCACCGTCCAGGGCCGAGCGCAGGGTGATCCGCCCCGACCAGTCCTCAGGGGTGAGTTCAACGCAAAGGCCCGCCAGGTGCGGGTCGGCCATACTGACCATGCGGCGTTCGTTCCATCGGGTGGTACGCCCGCGGGCGTCGCGAAAGCGCAGGTCCCGGCACAGCAGCCCGCGCTTGAGGTCCAGCGTCTGTCGCAGGGACAGGGTCTCCACCTCATCCATGGAGAGCCACGGGCCGTCATCGATGCGAAACGTCAGGGGCAGCCAGTTGGGCTGGTTGACCAGATCCTCGTTTTCCACCTTGCGCCCGGCAATCTCGCTCACCAGACGGTTGTAGCCGCCGGCCAGGTAGGTGCCGGGGTAGTGCACGTCGTCGGCGCGAGCATCCGGCGCGGCGCCGCGGGTGGCGAAATAGCCGTTGCCGAGTGTGCACAGGGCCTCGCGCAGGCCCTCCTGGTCCGGGCGATAGCCCTCGTAGATCAGTGACCATTCCGGGAGGGGTTCGTCCATCGGTTTCGCGCTCATTGCCCGCCTTCCTCGTTTGCCTCGGATCCTCCCGCGATGCCGGTCAGCCAGCGGAGGAAACGTTCCACTTCACCGGTATCCGCCAGCGTATAGTCCGCCGCGGTGCGGCGGATCTCCTCGCCGCGAACGGCCACGCACAACCCCGATCCTGCCAGTACGTGGAAGGCGTCCTCGTCGGTGATGTCGTCGCCGATATAGATCGGAACGCATTCCTGCGCGCCCCCGGCATCGGCATTGAAGCGTTCCAGAAGCCAGAGCACGGCCCGCCCCTTGTCCCAGTCGATATCCGGGCGCAGTTCGAAGACCTTCTTGCCGGTTCCCCGGTACAGGCCCGGGTGCGCCTCCAGGACCTCCTGCACCACCGACTCGACCCGCGAGACCTCCTCCTCCGCGACGCGGCGATAATGCACCGCGATGGAGAAGCGCTTGCGTTCCAGGGTATGGCCCTCGATGCCGGCCAGGCGCTCCTCAAGGGTCTGCTCCGCCTTGTCCAGTTCGGGCAGAAACTCCTCCCCCATGGTCAGGCCCTGTTGCTTGCCTCCGGGACCGACGATCTCGAAACCATGGCTGCCCGCATACCAGACGCCGTCCAGGCCCACCAGCTCACGCAGCCGGGCCAGATCCCTGCCGCTCACGATGACCACCGGGCAGGCCCGGGCGAGTGCCTTCAGGGTGGCGCGCATGGACGCATCGAGCAGGGCCCTGTCGGGGTCCTCGACGATGGGCGTGAGCGTGCCGTCGTAATCGAGAAACGCCGCCGGTGTGCGGCCGCCGAGGCTTCGCTTGATACGGTCCCGGCCATCCCATGCCATGGGCAGGTTGGTCAGGGTCTTGACCGTGAGGCCGGTCTCCGGATCGAAGTGAAGCTCGCTCAGGTCGTTGACCACGATCTCCGCGCCGGCCTCCTTCAGGGCTGCCTCTCCGTCGTCGCGGGCCACGCCCACCGCAAGGCCGAAGTCGCCGCCGACCGCCGCTTCGATCCCGGCGATGGCGTCCTCGAAGACCACGCAATCGCCGGATTTGGCCCCCAGGCGGCGCGCGGCCTCCAGCAGCATGTCCGGTGCCGGCTTTCCGGGTATGTCAAGCTGCGCCCTGTCCTCGCCGTCCACCCTGGCGTCGAAGCGCTCGAGCACGCCGGCACTGCGCAACACCGCCTCTGCATTACGGCTTGAAGAAAACACCGCTGACGGGATGCCGGCGGCACGGAAATCTTCGAGGAGGCGGAGGGTTCCCGGGTACGCCCGGACCGGGTTTGCCTCCAGCCATTCATGGAAATAGCGGTCCTTGCGATTGCCGAGGCCACATACGGTTTCCTCGTCCGGTCCGTCATCCATGTCGCCCGTCGGCAACTCGATCCCTCGTGACTCGAGAAAACTTCTGATGCCGTCGCCCCGGGGTTTGCCATCCACGTACTCACGGTAGTCGCCACGGGGATCGAACGGCTTGAATTGCTCATGGAGGCGATCCGCGCGCCTCCTGAGATGCTCATCGAACAGTCGCTTCCAGGCTGCGGCGTGCGCCCTCGCGGTATCGGTCACCACGCCGTCCATGTCGAACAGCGCGGCGCGCAGGCGGAGTCCCGATTGAGCATTCTGTGTCATTGGTGGGCTAGTCGCCCCTCTCCTTCTGCTTCTCTGCCTCTTTGGCCATGAGCGTTTCCTCGCTTCGCTTGAATTGCCAACGAGCGGGCTGACTGATCGTGCCCGCTCCGGGTTTTCCGGGCGTTCTACTCTGATTAAGGTCGGCGTCTGGTGTGCATCGGCCGCAGGCGGTGTGATGACACGCCGTTGCAATACTTCTCGTCTTCATCCGGCCATTTCGGCGGCGCCCTTTGAGCATAGACCACCATTGGATCATGGGGCGTCCACCGCTGTGTTGAAGATGGAGAAGGGTATGGGTGTCAGCTGATCTGCCCGGGGGGGTGCGCAACATGCCTATACTCCTCATTGCAGGTTGCGCTTATATGACCGCGGTCTGTGGCGCAAATGCACAGACGTCCAGACGGCGGAGGGGACATGGGAAACAGCACAACAACGCACGGGCTTTCGGCCCGCCCGCAATGCCACACCCTGATCGCAAGGGAGGCTGTCCACGTCTCCGCGTTGGCCGGTTGGTGGAGGATGGCGTTCGCCCTCGCGATGGTCGGGTTGCTCGCGCTGCCTGCGGGCACCCTGGATGCCCGGGAAGACAGGCGTGCCCGGCTGCAACTCGAATACGAGCGCAATACCGTGGAGGTGGTCCGGCGGGTGGGTCCGAGTGTGGTGGCGGTGCATGTAAGCCTGCCCGGCGAGCGCATGGAGATGACACCCGAGGAATCGCGGATGGTCGGCGGCAGCGGTTTCGTGGTGGACACGGAGGGGCGCATCATCACCAATTTCCACGTGGTGATGCATGCCCTGGAGAATCCTTCCGATCCTGCGCTGGAGTTGGCATCCGGGGCATCCCTGACGGTCTCGTTTCTCGGCAGTCCCGAGCAGGAGCACGCGGTGCGGGTGCTGGGGGCGAATCCGGACTTCGATCTGGCCCTGCTGGAACTGTTGGACCCAGAAGCTGCTCCGGCGCCCGGGCCGATCCCCCTGTCCGACTCGGACCGGGTGCAGGTGGGGCAGAAGGCCATCGCCATCGGCAATCCCTTCGGGCTGCATTCCACGGTGACGGTCGGGATCATCTCGGCGGTGGAGCGTGAACGGCCCGGCCTGATCGGCATCGAGATCCCCTACATTCAGACCGATGCGGCCATCAACCCCGGCAACTCCGGCGGCCCGCTGCTGGATTCGGCGGGCGAGGTCATGGGCATCAACAACGCAATCATGGCCCCGGGTGGCACCTTTGCGGGCATCGGCCTGGCCGTGCCGGCCAACCTGCTGCGCGAGGCGATGGCGGAGCTGCGTGCCGGCGGCCTGAGCGGTTTCGCCGCAGCTGCCGCCCAATTGCCCCACCGACCCCGCCTGGGCGTCGAGGTGGGCCTGCGCGTGGTGGACTATCCGCCGGCCCTGCGTCGGGAACTGGGGTTCCCGCCCCGGGGCGTGGTGGTCACCCGGGTCTCCGAGAGCGGACCGGCGGACCTGGCCGGCATCCGCGGCCCCGAGGAGGCCATGATGGTGAATGGTCGCCTGTTTCCCGTGGGCGTGGACATCATCACCCGCATCGAGGGCAGGGAGGTGAATCGTGCCGTGGACGTGCAGCGGGTGATACTGGAACGTGAAGAGGGTGACGTGGTCACCGTCACCGTCTGGCGTGATGGCGAAGAACGCGAGCTGGAGGTGACCCTGAGCGTAGTGGCACCCCAGCCCTGAGCGGTTCCCAGTCAGCCCCGGCGTATCGTTGGCTGCTCAGAAGTATTTCTCTCGCAAAGAGCGCAAAGCACGCCAAGGGAAGCGAAACCATGGGGTCAGATTTGATGATATCTATTCAATGATTCAACAACTCTGACCCCATGGTGTATCTATTCAATGATTCAACAACTCTGACCCCATGGTGTACAAGAACGACCGTAGGTTGGGGTTCGCTCCGCTCACCCCAACCTACTTGACTGTTGTTCAATAGAAAACGGTTTTCTTGGCGTCCTTCGCGCTCTTTGCGAGAGAAATCTTTTTCGCCTGTCTCTTTTTCTCTGTGACCTCTGTGCCCTCTGTGGCAAAACGCACGCTTGCACCGTCCCCAACGTCACCTCGGCCGGTAGTTGAACTTCTGTCCGCCGACGCTGGCTTCGTACATGAGACCGCCCTTGGCCACCGTGAACACGGCCATGCCACGGTAGTAGTTCGCGCGCGCACGGGCATCGCGCTGGCTGGTGCCGGCGCCCGCCGAGGTGCCCGTGGTGCCGGCGCCGGCCTGGGCGCCGGCGGTAATGGCCACGGCGGACGCCTGTGCGCCGAACTCGAAATTGCCGCTGGTGAATTCACGCAGGGCGCGTTCGTCCTCGAAGAAGATCATCTGGCTGTAGGCCTGGCCGCCCAGCTGAAAGCCGATGGTGACCTGGGTCATGGTGGTGTCGCCGATGTACTCCCCCTGGGCATACACGCGACCGCTGCCACGGGCGCCGCCGATGCCCATGCCTCCCCGACCAATGGTGGGGAACACCGCGTACCCGTATGCATGATCGAAGAACTCGCTGCTTTCAACTGCGTTGCGAAATACCTCCAGCGTTTCCTCGTAGCGGTCCGCCCAGGCCTGTGATGCGGGCAGTAGCATCAGGAGCAGGATCAGAAGCGGGAAACGGATGGTCTTCATAGCAACGCCCTCGCAGGTGGTGTGACTGCGAACCATTGTAGCCCAAGCGTCGAACGTAATATGCCGATCAGGCGTCCTTGGCGTCCTCATCGCCATGGGCCTGTTCCGGCATCGCTTCGTCGGCCCAGGTGCCGCGTCGGCACAGCACGCCCATGGTGCAATAACGACACGCCGCCTCGTCCCCCCAGGCCGGCATGGGATGGCCGGAGCGCAACCGATTCACCATGTCCAGCAGCCGCTCGCCCACCGCGTCACGGAGTTGCTCCAGGGTCTCGCCTTCCAGACTGGCGCCCGAAGCCACCTTGTCGCGGTCAAGATGCAGATATTCGACCCGAGCGGTTTCCGGCAGCAGCATGGCGTAGGTGGGCAGCTGCACGGCCTCGCCCTCATCCACCTCCACCTGGCGGGGCGGCGTGCCGGTCTTGTAGTCGATCACGGCGGCGCCTGCCGGGCCGCGATCCACGCGATCCAGCCGGCCTTTCAGGACCAGGGCATCCCGGAAGGGCTGCTGCAACTGCGCTTCCGTGGCATCCACCCGCCACTCGGCCGCCCGGGCGATGGCCCAGTCGAGATAGGCCGGAATCAGGGCGCGCCAGCGGGCCAGCCAGCCCCGGTGCATGAAGTTGTCCTCCAGGTCGCGACGAAACACCGCCGCGCTGATCTCCTCCAGCAAGGCCTCGGCCACGGGACGCGTGCCCTCATCCAGTGGACCCCGCCACGGACCGGGCAGCCACGCAACGCCGCCGTGAAAGGCCTGCAGGCACAGGTGCACCCGCTCACCGTACTCCGCCTTACTGAGGGCTTCGGCCAGTTCCTCCGGGGGCGCAAGGCCCAGTCCCCGGGCGGCATAGAAACGGTACGGGCAGTCGATCAGATCCTGGTGGGCACTGGCGGAGAGCTTCGCGGGCAGGCGGGCAGGAGGGAATGGCGGTGCCGGTCGGCGGGGCGGGGGTGGCAGCGGCCGGTCATCCGGACTCGTCACCCGGGCTTCGTCGCGGTTCAGCCAGTCGGCGAGGGTGTCGTCGTGCAGGGATCGGGCCCAGGCCAGTTCGTGGAAGGCGTTGATCAGCTCCACCCATGCTCCGGGGCGCTGGGGCCCTTGGTCACCTTCCCGCTGCCAGGTGATCAGTACACGGGGTGCCGCCTCCAGCAGGCGCCGGAACCGCCCCCATTGGCGCTGCACGCGATCATGCCAGGCCTCCAGCCCCAGGGCATGGCGCACACCGTCGTTGAACACGGGCCGCACCGGTTCGTGTCCGGGCAGGTGCGCCCGGTCCGCGGAGGCGATGATCAGTGCGTCGAACCGGGCCAGCCCGGTCTCCGCGAGGCTCAGCAACTGCACGGGCGCGGGCCGCGGATGCGCACGGAAGTGACGGGTTTCGAGCACGCGGCCGAGCCAGGTCCGAAACGCCCGCCAGTCCATGGTCAACGGGCGCCCGCCAAGGTCGGTCTCCATGGCGTCCAGTTCCTCCAGCAGGCGCTGGCCAGCGGGGTCGGCCTCAAATGCCGCGTGCATGCCCAGACGCTTCAGGCTCTCGCGCAGTGCCGGGAATATGCGTGCCGCATCTCCCTCGGGTGCGTTGACCAGCTCCTTCAGCGGTGCGGCCGCGTGTTCCAGGGCGTCCAGCAGGGCACTCACCGCGCGGGCACCCGAGTCTCCCGCCGGACCCAGCCGGGCGCTGCGCTGTTGCAGGTGAGTGCGCATGCGTTCCAGCCCTCGGGGGATGTTCTCGCGCAGCATCACGTCCTGCTCGAGTCGGTACACGGCGAACAGGTGTTCCTCCGCAGGGCGCTCCGGAAACACGAACGGGGACTTGAGCACATCCATGAGGGGCTGATACGCGAAGTCCTCCTCGATGGCCTCCAGCCAGCGCTCCAGTGCCGAGGCCGCGCGCGTGGTGGACAGCGCCCAGCCTCCTGGATCGTCTAGGTCCACGCCGGCCCGCTCCAGCAGGGCGCGCAGACGCCGGGCGAGACGCCGGTCATCGGTGATCACGCCGATGTGCCGGCAGCCTTCAATCAACCATGAGCGGATGCGTGTATCCACGGCCGCAGCCTGGGCTTCGGCGTCCTCGGCGGCCAGCAGTGCGAGGCGGTCGACGGCGGGACTTGACGGGTGGGAACTGGCGAATGCCAGGGCGCGCTCGCGAAGCGGTGGTCCGTCGGTGCGAAACACTTCGTCCAGGAAGGCTCCGAAGGGTGGATCCGGGAGTGCGGTGTCGGGGGATGTGTCCGGCAGTCCTGGCGGGGTCGGTGTCGGCACCAGCCACCGGGCGTGACCCCGCAGCGCAAGGCCGTTCAGCAGCGCCGCCTCCGCGGGCAGGACCTCGTCGTAACCGACCACGTAGATGGCATCGGATGCGAGACCATCCGGATCCAGCGCCGCCAGTGCGCGCAGGTAGCGGGCATCCGGGTCCTCGCGCCCCTCGGCGTGCTGCTGGCGCAGCCATGCGTGCCACAGTGTATGCACCATGCGCGCCTCGCGGCCCAGCGGCTCCAGCCCGCATATCTCGCCACCGTTCGTGGCGAGGGCGTCGAGGCGCCGCTGTGACGGGGCGCGCGGAGCGGAGGGCGGCGCAGGCGTAGCCGACACTACGTCAAGCCGGCCGGAGCGAGCACGCCCCGTCACAGCGAGCGGATCGGCGGCCGCAGTAGAAGGGTGGTGAGATATGCGGGCTTGACAGGCTTCTGTTCCGGCCCCCAGTCCGTAGGCATCACGCAGTTGTGCAACGAAGTCCTCGTACTCCGGCGGCGGTGAGGCGTTTCCCAGTGTGAGCTCGCGGAAGAGCTCCAGCAGCGTGTCAACCATTTGCCACGGGTCGCGGTCGCCGAACAGCTGCGGGTGTTCGCGAAGGGCCTCGAAGAGCATCAGCTCCCGGCCGTGTTCTCCGAGAACGGGCGTTTCCTCGGAGGCGCGTTCAAGCACCCACTGGCGCAGCGAGGTGATGCGCAGCCCCAGCAGGGCATCGAAGCCCCCCTCCCGGGCGTGGCTGAGGAGCAGCCGGCGCAGGCGGGCGTCGGCATGTGCGCGGGGGCGCAGGACGGTGACGTGGGTGAGGTCGGGCAGTCGCCTCGACTGGTCCTCGACGATGCGCCGGACCAGCCAGGCGAGTGGATCGGCGCCAGGGGCGGCACCCTGTACCCGGGCGTCCTGTCCCGGGCCCATGTTCAGCGTTCCAGGTACTTGAGTTTGTCCGGCTTGCCGTCCCATTCCTCAGCGTCGGGAGGTGCTTCCTTGCGGGTGGTGATCACCGGCCACTGCCGCGACAGCTCCGCGTTGAGCTCCAGGAACGCCTCCTGTCCCTCCGGGATGTCGTCCTCGGGAACGATGGCCTCCGCGGGGCATTCCGGTTCGCACAGGGTGCAGTCGATGCACTCCTCCGGGTCGATCACGAGGAAGTTGGGGCCCTCGTGGAAGCAGTCAACCGGACACACCTCGACGCAGTCGGTGTACTTGCACTTGATGCAGTTTTCGATGACGACGAATGTCATGATGCGTCTCCCTTATACACTTGCGATGAAGTGTATCGGTTCTGAAGTGGGAAGTGCGAGTTGGGAGGTGGGAAAAAGGGCTTCTGCACGCCGCCTGATTGTCGGTGGTCAATTCCCGGTGGCCCGAATGAAGCCAACCGCAACCCGGTGGGGACCGTTCGGCCGGGCACGGGCTGTCCGGACTTCGCGATGCTTTATCCGGATCACCAGTGTCCCGTGAATTCCACCCCGACGTATCCCCGCCGGCTCTCGTCCCGCTGCTCGCGGATGCCCGCCCGAATGCCCGCCTGAACAGTGGAGGATAACTGCAGGCCGGCGAGGAAGGCTCCGTACTGGACGGCCCGGTAGTCCGGGTCGCCCTGCAGGATCAGTTCCGGCCCTGCGCGCAGGCCCGGCCCCACGTCCATGCCCAGGCGGGCCCGGGTCCAGTAGCCTCGCTGGCCGAACACGTAGCTGCCCAGTAGCCCCAGTTCGGCGGATTCCGAGACGGGTTGGTTGTATTCCACCTGTGCCCGAAGACGCCATTGGGCGCCGCGCGCGGCGCTGTCGGGGTCGTCGGGGCTCAGGGTCGTGTCCCGATAGAGGATACCCATCGTGGTGGAGAGTTGGCCGGACCCGACGGGCGTGACATAGCCCAGGGCCGCCTCGGCGCCGAGTCCTTCGGCCTCGATACGCCGACCGTCGCTGTCGTAGCGGTAGGTCAGGTAATCCACCCAGTAGCGCTGGATAAACCCTTCCCCCAAATGACCGCCGAACGCGGGCATCAGCAGGCCCGCGTAACTGTAGCTGCTGCCCGGGGCGAGTTCGGTGCCCGCCAGCCAGAGCCGTTCCTGGGCCGAGGCCGCGGAGGCCGCCAGCAACAGGGCCGTCAGGCAGCAGCGGAGACCGATTCGCGATGTCGCGGATCGGCGTCGGTTTGCACGTCTTGCCATGTGTCCTCGAGATCGAGTTCTCTGACAGATGTCAGGTAAAGGGGGGCGACGGGACTGTCCAGGACCTCGCCAACGCCGGTTCTGGCGATGAAGCTGGCCTGGCGGGTGCGTGTGGTGAGCCGGCCGTGCAGCAGTGCGGCCTCCGGCAGTGGCTCGAAACTCAACAACTGATGGGGGTCATCCACGGATGCCGGCAGGGACAGCAGCCCCAGACTCTGGCCGGGCTGACCCTCCACCTCATAGGTGATGGCGTTCCAGTGTGCCTCGCCGGGCACTTTGCCGCGCCCGCGCCGGAACGGATCGGCCAGCCATTCCAGCGGGGTGCGGCTCTGTTCGCTCAGGCTGTGCAGATGCCACTGCAGGTCGGAGCCGTAGAGGAACAGCTTGAGCAGATCGCGCTCGACCCGGGTCGGCCAGATGAACTCGCAGCCTACGGCGCGTGTGTAGCCTGACTCCACCCCTTCCCCAGGGATGCGTGACATCACCCGGGCATCGAGCGTGCGCTGACCCGAGGGCAGGGCGAGGTCCATGGTGACGACTTCACCCGGCTGGAGGGATTCGGTCATGGGGCCGTAGAGGCGGCATCCGGACGAGGAGATGTCGTCCACCGTCGCCAGCTGCCGCCCGCCCGCGAGATGAAGCCGCGCCGGCAGGGGGATGGGGAACCGGTACTCGCCGCGGCGCTGGTCGCCCCGGTTCAGGGTGAACAGCACCACCGACAGGGCCAGCGCCAGGTTCAGGCTCGCCCACATCACGTTGACCACAGCCGCCTCCACGGGAAGGTGGTTGTCAATGGCCATGAAGAGTGCAAGACCCACGGGCAGGGCAATGGCGTTCAGCGCGAGGATGATGAACTGCGGAGTGAGAAAGCGATAGGTCTCGCGGGTACGGGACAGGCCCTTGGGTGTCACCGCGAAGCGCAGGGCGCGCCGGAACAGGGCGAGCGTAGCCCAGGCAAAGGCGGCGAAACGGCTCATGTTGTACTGCTCGATCAGGACCGAGCGCCCGTAGCCGCGACCCAGTTCCTCGAACAGCCAGAAGGAGAGCACGTAGTAGGGGATGAAGCGCACGAAGAACTCCGCACCCAGCGCGGTGATGGGCATCACGCCGGTGAGCAGCACGATCACCGGGGCCACGTAGAAGATGGCCTTCTGCCAGCCGTCGAAGTAGGTGGACATGGAGGCGAAGTAATTGAGCCGCTGGGCGAGCGTCAGGCCGCGGGCAGTCAGCACGCCTTCCCTGCGCCAGACCTGCATGGCCCCCTGACCCCAGCGGATGCGCTGCTTGAGGAACGGCACCACGTTGGAGGGCGCCAGTCCGAAGGCCAGGGATTCCGGGTGATAAACGGAGCGGTAGCCCAGCTTGTGCAGGCGCAGGGAGGTGTGCAGGTCCTCCGTCACGGTTTCCGTGGCGAAGCCGCCGATGCGCTCCAGCGCGTCGCGCCGCACCACCGCGCAGCTTCCGCAGAAAAAGGCGGCATTCCAGGTGTCCTTGCCCCGCTGGATCACCCGAAAGAACAGGGACTGCTCGGTCCAGACGAAGCGCTTTCCGGGCTGGCGGCGGTGCTGGTAGGAGTCCAGGTTGAAGAAGTCCTGGGGGGTCTGTACGAAGGCCACCTTCTCGTCCTGCACGAAATAGCCCAGGGTGCGTTCCAGGAAGTGGCGCTGGGGCGCGTGGTCGGCGTCGAACACGGCGATGAAGTCCGCGTCCGTTTGGGCCAGGGCATGGTTCAGGTTGCCCGCCTTGGCGTGGGTGTTGTCGGCGCGCGCCAGGTAGTGGGCGCCCAGTTCCTCGGCCAGGGCCTTCATGGCCGGGCGGTTTCCGTCGTCCAGCAGCCAGGTCTCGTGGGGGTAGTCCATGTGCAGCGCGGCGATGAGCGTGTTGCGCACCAGGTCCTCGGACTCGTTGTAGGTGGGGATGAACACGGCCACCTTGAGCCCGTCCGGTACGGGCGGGCTGACCCGTCTGCGCAGACGCCAGGTCATGAAGATGTGCAGCAGGGTGGCGAGAAAGCCGAACAGCTCTGCCCCGTAAATCACGAGGGAGAAGGTCAGCGCGTCGGGATTCAGACTGCCCGCACGCCAGCTCAGGTACCACAGGGCGACGCCGATGAAGATGAAGACCAGCAGCTTGCGGGCGGGATTCAGCTCCTCGTAATCGTGGGTTGGGGGCTTCGGATGTCTCACGGTGCGGGATTGCCGGGCAAGGGTAGAGGCCGTGTTTGCGTTGGTATGCTTTGCCAGTCGCAAGAGTCGGCAGTCGCCCGCGTACTGCTGGGCGGTAGCCACTCATACAGATGAGTTATATTGTGAACTACATCACAAAATGATGCAATGCGCCAAAACGGATGCCGATCAACGAAAACGACCGTTGGTCAGTGGCTTGGGGGTGGTTTGGGATGTGAGGGGTGAGGGGGAAGTGGGAAGGGTGAATTGGGAAGTGGGAAGTGAGGGGTGAGAAGGGAGAAGCGAGGGCCTTAGATTCCAACTTCCCAATTCACCCTTCCCACTTCAACAGCGTTTCCCTCAGCCGATACAGCGCCTCCAGCGCCTGTTTCGGCGAGAGGTCGTCCGGGTCGAGTTCGGAAACCGCTTCGCGCAGGGCCTCCAGTGCTGGGTCCGGGGCAGACGGAGGTGGTGCGCCGGGGGCGAACAGGCCCAGTTGCGGGTCCCGGGCATCGCCGGCCAGGTTCTGGCGTTCCAGTTCCGCAAGACGTTCCCGTGCCTTCCGGATGACGGTGCCGGGCATGCCCGCGAGGGCAGCGACGTGCAGACCGTAGCTCTGGTTGGCCGGACCCTCCTTGACCGCGTGCAGGAACACGATGCGGTTGCCGTGCTCCACGGCGTCGATGTGCACGTTGGCGATGGCCTCGTGCTGGTCGGCCAGGGCCGTGAGTTCGAAGTAGTGGGTGGCGAACAGGGTGAAGGCGCGGTTGTGGCGCGCCAGGTGTTCCGCGCAGGCCCAGGCCAGGGACAGGCCGTCGAAGGTGGAGGTGCCGCGGCCGATCTCATCCATGAGCACGAGGCTGTGTTCGGTGGCGTTGTTGAGGATATTGGCCGCCTCTGTCATCTCCACCATGAACGTGGAGCGCCCGGAGGCCAGGTCGTCCGAGGCACCAATGCGTGTGAAGATGCGGTCCACCGGCCCGAGCACCGCGCGTTCGGCGGGCACGAAACAGCCCACGTGGGCCATCAGCACGATGAGTGCCGTCTGGCGCATGTAGGTGGATTTGCCGCCCATGTTGGGGCCGGTGATCACCAGCATGCGCCGGCCCTCGTCCAGGCGTACGCCGTTCGCGACGAAGGGTTCGTCCAGCACCCGCTCCACCACCGGGTGGCGGCCGTTCTCGATCAGCACTCCCGGCACGTCGCTCATCTCCGGGCGGACATAGCCCAGCGTCTCGGCCCGCTCCGCGAAGCCGGTCAGGACGTCCAGTTCCGCCAGGGCCGCGGCAGTGCGCTGCAGCCCGGGCAGGGGTTCCAGCAGTGCCTGCAGGAGCGCCTCATACAGGGCCTTTTCCCGGGCCAGCGCGCGTTCCCGGGCGGACAGCACCTTGTCCTCGAAGGACTTCAGTTCCGGGGTGATGAAGCGCTCGGCGCCCTTGAGGGTCTGGCGTCGCGTGTAGTCGGCGGGGGCCTTGTCGGCCTGGGCGCGGCTGATCTCGATGTAATACCCGTGCACCCGGTTATAGGCCACCTTGAGATTGCCAATCCCGGTGCGGGCCCGCTCCCGGGTCTCCAGATCCACCAGGAACCGGTCCGCGTTTTCCGACAGGGCCCGCAGTTCGTCCAGTTCCGGGTCGTAGCCTGGCGCGATGACGCCGCCATCGCGTATGAGTACCGGGGGCTGTTCAATGACGGCGCGGGTCAGCAGGTCGACCACCCGGGGGTGCTGGGCCACTGCTTCGGCGAGATCCTGAAGGCGCGGCGCATGGGCACCGGCCAGGCAGGCCTGCAGTTCCGGCAGCACTGCGAGGGAGTCCCGCAGCGTGACCAGGTCCCTGGGGCGGGCGGAACCCAGCGCCACACGAGCCAGGATGCGCTCCAGATCGCCGATGCGCCGCAGGTGCCGATGGATCTCCCGGTGGTCGAGGTAAGCCAGCAGCTCGCCCACTGCACCGTGGCGGGCCTCCAGCACGTCGCGCCGGCGCAGGGGCTGATGGATCCAGCGCGACAGCAGCCGGCTGCCCATGGACGTAGCCGTTTCGTCCAGCACCTCGGCCAGCGTGTGTTCCCGGCCGCCAGAGAGGTTGCGGGTGAGCTCCAGGTTCCGGCGCGTGGCGGCATCCAGGACGATGCCGTCCTCGCGGCGATCCACGCCCAAGCTGTTGATGTGCGGCAGCGCGCTCATCCAGGTGTCCTGCACGTACTGGAGCAGGGCGCCTGCCGCACCGATGGCGAGTCCAAGTTGCTCGCAGCCGAAACCGGACAGGTCGCGGGTGCCGAAGTGGCGCGTCAGCAGGGTCCGGGCCGCCTCCGTCTCGAAATGCCACACGGGCCGGGTGCGGGTGCCCTTGCGCTGGGTGCCCGGAAGCGGTTGGCCCTCCGGCAGCAACAGCTCCGCCGGGCTCAGGCGCTCCAGTTCCGCGGCCAGGGCCTCGGGGCCATCCAGTTCCTGGACGCGGAAGCGGCCGGTGCTCACGTCCAGCGCCGCAAGGCCGTAGCGCCCGTCGTGGCTGCAAGCGGCCACCAGCAGGTTCTCCCGGCGTTCGTCCAGCAGGGCGTCCTCGGTTACGGTGCCGGGGGTGACGATGCGCACCACCTTGCGTTCCACCGGGCCCTTGCTGGCAGCGGGGTCGCCGATCTGTTCGCAGATGGCCACGGACTCGCCCTGGCGGATCAGCCGGCCCAGGTAGCTCTCCACCGCATGCACCGGTACGCCGGCCATGGGGATGGGTTCGCCGGCCGACTGGCCCCGCTTCGTCAGGGTGATGTCCAGCAGACGCGCGGCGCGTACCGCGTCGTCGTAGAACAGCTCATAGAAGTCCCCCATGCGATAAAACATGAGGATGTCCGGGTACCGGGCCTTGATGGCCAGGTACTGCTGCATCATGGGGCTATGCTGCGGGGCCTTGGCGCTGGCGGGGGCGGAGGACATGAGCGGGGATTTTACGCATCCGGTGCGTTGCAAGGCCACCGGGCCGGCCGACCTGGTGCAATGTCCGGGTCAGCCCCTCTCCCGGGGTTGCCTTGACCGGCGTCACGAAGTGTCCCTGTTGTGGCGCCGCCCGTCGGCCGGGCACTGGAGAGATTCGGGATTCCCGCTATATTCTGAAGCTATGAGTGGAACTGACGCGTTCCGACCCCCGTGGCGCCCTGATGGAAGCCACACACCCGCCTGTCCCCGTTCCTGTACTGGAAAGTGCATGATGTATTTCCCGCATCATGCTGAATTCGCTTGAAAGGTCACCTTGGCCCGGCCGGGCCGGGGTGGTTTGTTGTCCGCGAACCGCAAGGAGGTTACGCCTTATGACCACATGGGTGATCGTTGCAGATGCAAGCCGGGCGCGCATATTCAGCGCGGAGAAGTCCTTCAGCGCCCTGGAGCAGATTGAGGAGATTCACCATCCGGAGGGTCGACTCCACGAGCAGGACTTCAACTCGGACCGGCCGGGACGCAGCTTCGACAGCAGCGGCGACGGACGCCATGCCATGGGCAAGGAGGTTCCGCCCAAGAAGCACGAGGCCGTGCGCTTTGCCAAATCCCTCTGCGATCGCCTGAACAATGCCCGGGCCACGGGCGTGTTCGAGAAACTCTACATCGTGGCCTCGCCGTCATTCCTGGGCACTTTGCGCCAGTGCATGAACGAGGTGACGCAAAAATCCATCGCCGGGGAACTGGACAAGAACCTCACCACCCACGACAGTCAGACCATCCGCAGCCATCTGCCGAACTTCCTCTGAACGCCGGCGCCGGGTGACCGCAGCGCGCAAGCGCCGCGGTCACCCGGGATGACATCCGTTTCCGTTAGCCGTTAAAGTGAGCCAAGGGGCCCGCGCGGCGTTTGCGCGCCGAAAAGGGCGCACGGGATCCTCGGGCCATAAGAGGAGAAACCATGAGGGAATTCGAGGAGAAGCGGGGGTTCCACCGGATGGAACTGAATTGCCGGGTCACCCTGATCCTATCGGACGAGAGTGAGACTCTGGAGGCTGAGGGCAGGGATCTGAGCGCACAGGGTTTTTCGTTCCATGCGGATCGTCACTTCGAGCCGGGCGCCAGGCTGGAGGTGACCATCAGCCCCGAGAACGCGGTGGTGCGGCCCCTGCGCGCACGGTTGGAGGTGGTGCGCGCGCAACCGGAGGGGGACGGCTACCTGGTGGGCACCCGGATTCTGGAAATGCTCGAGTAGCACGTGCCGTGCGGGTCCGCCCGCGCCACGCGGCGTATTTCGGCGCGCCCCGCACCGACATGGCCATTCACGAGCCGACCGTGATCCCAGATGACACCCAGCTCGAAGCGCTTGCCCGGGACGTGGGGAACGTCCTGGCCGGTGCCGGCCTGCGTCTGGCCACCGCCGAATCCTGCACCGGCGGCTGGATCGCCAAGCTGGTGACCGATGTGGCCGGCAGCTCCGGGTGGTTCGAGCGGGGTTTCGTCACCTATAGCAATGAGGCAAAGCAGGAACTGCTGGGCGTGCCCGAAGGGTTGCTGGAGCAGCACGGCGCAGTCAGCGAGCCCGTGGTGCGCGCCATGGCGGCCGGCGCCCTCGCGCGCAGCCGCGCGGACCTGTCCCTGGCGGTGAGCGGTGTGGCCGGGCCGGGGGGCGGTTCCGCCGCCAAGCCGGTAGGCACCGTCTGGCTGGCCTGGGCCGGCGCCGGCGGCGAAAGCGTCACCAGGCAATTCCATTTCGACGGCGACCGCGACGCCGTGCGCCGCCAGGCGGCGGCGGTGGCGCTGGAAGGTATTCTTTCCAGGCTTTCGAGGTAACCGTGGAACAGACTGACGACCACACTAAGCGGCTGTTTTTTGCGCTCTGGCCGTCGGACGAGGAGCGGCGCGCGTTGGCCCGGTGGCGGGACGGACTCGCGGGTGTGCGCGGGCGGTCTGTGCCCGCGGGCAACCTGCATCTCACCCTGGCATTTGCCGGCAACGTGGACCCGGCCGTTGCCGAGTGCCTGGCGGCGCGTGCCGAGCGCGTGCGCGGTGTTCCGTTCAACCTGGTTCTCGATCGCACGGGCCTGTTCAGGCGCGGCCTGCTCTGGGCGGGCACGCAGGCGTGTCCTGAACCGCTGGCGGCCCTGGCGAACGACCTTGCCGCGGTGCTGGCCGATTGCGGCATTGCACCGGATCCGCGGCCCTTCCATCCCCACGTGACATTGTTCCGCAACGTCAGGGGCCGGGCGCCCGTACCGGATCCGCCGGCGCAGGTCTGGCGGGCGGATCGCTTCTGTCTCGTGCATTCGCGACCGGGCGCCGGTTACGCGGTGCTCAAGTCCTATCCGCTGTGCGGAGATGGCCCGGGTTCGCTTTCGGAGCACTCCGCTTCTGTGAAATAATCCGGGGCTCTGCAGACCGGCGGGAAGCCGGTTTCCGGCACCGTGTCCCCGGACCGGGCACACATCGTTTTCAACGGATTTGCGAGGACTTAACGTGGACGAAAACCGCAAGAAGGCCCTGTCCGCCGCACTGGGGCAGATCGAGCGTCAATTCGGCAAGGGTGCCGTGATGCGCATGGGCGACAGTTCGGCGGTACGCGACGTGGAGGCCATATCCACCGGTTCCCTGGCGCTGGATATCGCGCTGGGTATCGGCGGCCTGCCCAAGGGACGGGTGGTGGAGATTTACGGTCCGGAATCATCGGGCAAGACGACGCTCACGCTGCAGGTGATTGCCGAATGCCAGAAGGAGGGCGGTACCGCCGCGTTCGTGGATGCCGAGCACGCCCTGGACCCGGGCTACGCGGAAAAGCTCGGCGTCAATGTGGACGACCTGCTGGTGTCCCAGCCCGACACCGGCGAGCAGGCACTGGAGATCGCCGACATGCTGGTGCGCTCCGGTGCCGTGGACGTGGTGGTGGTGGATTCGGTGGCCGCGCTCACCCCCAAGGCCGAGATCGAGGGCGAAATGGGCGATACCCACGTGGGCCTTCAGGCGCGGCTCATGTCCCAGGCGCTTCGCAAGCTCACCGCCAACATCAAGCGTTCCAACACCCTGGTGATCTTCATCAACCAGATCCGCATGAAGATCGGTGTCATGTTCGGCAACCCCGAGACCACCACCGGCGGCAACGCCCTCAAGTTCTATTCCTCCGTGCGCCTGGACATCCGCCGCATCGGCGCGATCAAGAAGGGCGACGAGGTGATCGGCAACGAGACCCGCGTGAAGGTGGTGAAGAACAAGGTGGCCCCGCCCTTCAAGCAGGCCGAGTTCGAGATCCTCTACGGCGAGGGTATCTCGCGCCTGGGCGAGGTCATCGACATGGGCGTCAAGGACGGCATCGTGGACAAGTCCGGCGCCTGGTACAGCTACAACGGCGAGCGTATCGGTCAGGGCAAGGACAACGCCCGAACCTTCCTCAAGGAACATCCGGAGATGGCCCAGGATATCGAGCGCCAGATCCGCGAGAAGCACCTGCCCAAGCGGGTGCCCCAGACGGATGAGGCGGAATCCGCCGAAGCCTGAGTACCAGGCGGACCCCTATGCCGACGCGGTGAGGCTGCAGGCCCGCCGCGAGCACAGCCGGTCTGAACTGCGGCGCAAGCTCGTTCACAAGGGCCATCAGGCCGACGCGGTGGACGAGGCACTGGACCGGCTGGCCGCGCAGCGCTTTCAGAGCGACGCGCGTTTCGTCGATACCTTCGTGCGCCACCGGGTCCAACAGGGATACGGGCCCGTGCGTATCGCCGCCGAACTGCGCGAGCGGGGCGTGGACGGGGCCGATGTGGAAGCGGGCATCGCTTCCGCCGAGGCCGACTGGCAGGTCCTGGCCCGCGAGGCGGCCCTGAAACGCTTTGGCGAGGCTCCCGCTGCGGATGCGCGGGAATGGGCCAAGCGTGCGCGCTACCTGCAGTCCCGGGGTTTCCCCGCGGACATGGTGCGGCGAGCGCTGAAGAGATGATTCAAGATTCAAAATTCAAGATTCAAAGGGAAATCGTAACCTCCCCCTTGAATCTTGAATTTTGAATCTTGAATTCGATCCACACGAGACCTTTATGAAAAGCGCCGAACTGAGAACAAGCTTCCTCGAGTACTTCAGGTCCAAGGGCCATGAGCTCGTGGCCTCCAGCCCGCTCATCCCGGCCAACGACCCGACGCTGCTGTTCACCAACGCCGGCATGGTGCAGTTCAAGGATGTCTTCCTGGGTCGCGAACATCGCCCCTACAAGCGCGCGGCCAGCTCGCAGCGCTGCGTGCGTGCCGGCGGCAAGCACAATGATCTGGAAAACGTGGGCTACACGGCGCGTCACCACACCTTCTTCGAGATGCTGGGCAACTTCAGCTTCGGCGACTACTTCAAGCGCGAGGCCATCGAGTTCGCCTGGGAATACCTCACCCGGGTCCTGAAACTTCCCGAGGAAAAGCTCTGGGTGACCGTGTTCGAGGAGGACGATGAAGCCGCGGACATCTGGCTCAAGCACATCGGCGTGAACCCCGAGCGCTTCGCGCGCATCGGTGCCTCCGACAACTTCTGGGCCATGGGCGACACCGGCCCCTGTGGTCCCTGCACCGAGATCTTTTACGACCATGGCCCCGAGGTCGAGGGCGGACCGCCCGGGTCCCCCGAGGCCGACGGCGACCGCTACATCGAGATCTGGAATCTCGTGTTCATGCAGTACAACCGCGACAAGAGCGGTGAGCTGACGCCGCTGCCCAGCCCCTCCGTGGATACCGGTATGGGTCTGGAGCGCCTGGCGGCCGTGATGCAGGGGGTGCATTCCAACTACGAGATCGATCTCTTCCAGAATCTAATCCGCGCCATCCGCGACATGGCCGGCGACGCGGACCCCGACAGTCCGTCGCTGCGCGTGATCGCCGATCACATCCGATCCTGCAGCTTCCTGATCACCGACGGCGTGATGCCCGCCAATGAAGGCCGCGGCTACGTGTTGCGCCGGATCATCCGCCGCGCCGCCCGCCACGGTCACAAACTGGGCCTGACCGATCCGTTCTTCCATCGCCTGGTGGGCCCGTTGGCCGCCGAGATGGGCGAGGCCTTCCCGGAGCTGGTCAAGGCGCAACCCATGGTGGAGCGTGTCCTGCGCCAGGAGGAGGAGCGCTTCGCCGAAACGCTTGAGAAGGGCCTGCGCATCCTCGAGGATGACATCGCGAAACTGGCCGGCACCGAGATCCCCGGCCACACCATCTTCCTGCTCTACGACACCTACGGCTTTCCCGTGGACCTCACCGGCGATATCGCCCGCGAGCGGGGCCTGACCCTGGACATGGCGGGCTTCGAGGCAGAGATGGATGCCCAGCGCGAGCGCGCCCGGGCGGCCAGCCACTTCGAGGCCGACTACCACGGCAAGATCGACATCGAGGGCGAGAGCACCTTCACCGGCTACGATCACCTGGATGGCAGCGGCCGCGTGGTGGCGCTCATCAAGAACGGCGAGCCCTCGGATGTCCTGGAGTCCGGGGATCACGGTTTGGTGGTGCTGGACGAGACGCCGTTCTACGCGGAGTCCGGCGGGCAGGTGGGTGACACCGGCGAACTGCTGGGAGAGGGCGTCGTGTTCGAGGTCACCGACACCCGCAAGCACGGAGCCGCGCACGCGCATGTGGGGCGCGTGCTGGAGGGCCGCATCGCCCGGGGCGACATGCTGGGCGCCAAGGTGGATCGGGAACGTCGCCAGGCGGTGGTGCTCAACCACTCCGCGACGCATCTTATGCATGCTGCGCTTCGCGAGGTGCTGGGCGATCACGTGCAGCAGAAGGGTTCCCTGGTGGCGCCCGACCGGCTGCGGTTTGACTTCTCCCACTTCCAGCCCGTCACCGACGAGGAACTGGAACGCATCGAGCGCCGCGTGAACGAGGCCATCCGCGCCAACGCCGAGACCCAGGCGCGCATCATGCCGCTGCAGGCCGCCCTGGATGCCGGGGCCATGGCGCTGTTCGGCGAGAAGTACGGCGACGACGTGCGCGTGCTCTCCATGGGTGATTTTTCCACGGAGCTGTGCGGCGGCACCCACGTGCGCCGCACCGGCGACATCGGCCTGTTCAAGATCGTCTCCGAATCCGGCGTGGCCTCGGGCATCCGCCGCATCGAGGCCGTCACCGGCGAGAACGCCCTCAACTACATCCGCCAGACCGAAGAGAACCTGGACCGTGTGGCGGAACGGGTCCGCGCCGGGCGCGGCGATCTGGACGAGAAGGTGGGCCAGCTGGTGGAGCGCACCCGACAGCTGGAGAAGGAACTGGAGACCCTCAAGGCAAAGCTGGCCAGCCAGGCGGGCTCGAGCCTCGCGGACCAGGCCGTCGACGTGGGCGGCATCAAGGTGCTGGCCGCGCACCTGGAGGGGGCCGATCCCAAGTCCCTTCGCGACACCGTGGACCAGCTCAAGAACAAGCTGGGCGAGGCGGCCGTGGTGCTGGCCACCGTGAGTGACGGCAAGGTGAGCCTGGTGGCCGGGGTAACGAAGGGCCAGACTGGGCGCATCAAGGCCGGCGAACTGGTCAACGCCGTCGCCAGCCAGGTGGGCGGCAAGGGCGGTGGACGCCCGGACATGGCCATGGCCGGCGGTTCCGACGCGGCGGCATTGCCCGGGGCCCTGGCGTCCGTGCCCGACTGGATCCGCCAGCGTCTTAACCCGAATGTTTCATGAATTGCGCGCGCCCTGGCTTGTCTCTTGTCCGCACAGGGGATTTTCCTCAGTCGGCCGTATAGCCCGATACGGCGCTCCCTCGGAAAATCCCCTGTGCGACCAATATCCTGCGCGATCATCGCGCGAATTCATGAAACATTCGGGTTAACTGACATATCCCCTTCATAATTTGCGGGGTTCGTGTTTTAATGGCCGCCCCGAAATGCGGCACTGCACAAACATGGTGCGTCTGGCGGCCCTGGGCTGCTAACACAGGGAAAGCAATGGCATTGATCGTCCAGAAATACGGCGGAACCTCCGTCGGCAGCGTGGAGCGCATCCAGCACGTGGCCGACAAGGTGCTGGATTACCGCCGCCAGGGTCATGACGTGGTGGTCGTGGTCTCCGCCATGAGCGGTGAGACGGACCGTCTGCTGGGTCTGGCGCGCGATATCAACGCCCGCCCCGAGGGTCGCGAACTGGACGTGCTGCTGTCCACCGGCGAGCAGGTCACCATCGCCCTGCTGGCCATGGCCCTCGAGGGCCGCGGCTGCCCGGCACGCTCCTACACCGGCGCCCAGGTGCACATCCTCACTGACAGCGCCCACAACAAGGCCCGCATCCGGGACATCGACGGTGCCCGCGTGCGCCGGGATCTCGCCGACGGCCGCGTGGTGGTGGTGGCCGGTTTCCAGGGCGTCGATGAGCATGGCAACATCACCACACTGGGCCGTGGCGGTTCCGATACCACCGCCGTGGCGCTGGCCGCCGCCCTGAAAGCGGACGAATGCCAGATCTATACTGATGTGGATGGCGTTTACACCACCGACCCGCGGGTCGCGGCCAACGCCCGGCGCCTTGAGCGCATCACCTTCGAGGAGATGCTCGAGATGGCGAGCCTCGGTTCCAAGGTGCTGCAGATCCGGGCCGTGGAGTTCGCCGGCAAGTACAACGTACCACTGCGTGTGTTGTCCTCCTTCCAGGAAGGGCCGGGCACGCTGATCACTTTTGAGGAAGACGGAATGGAACAGGCGCTGATATCCGGCATCGCGTTCAATCAGAACGAGGCCCAGGTCACCATCCTGGGCGTGCCCGACCAGCCCGGTGTGGCCTGGCGTATCCTGGGCCCCATTTCCGACGCCAATATTGAGGTGGACATGATCGTGCAGAACGTGGGGGCCGACGGCACCACGGACTTCACGTTCACGGTGCACCGCAACGACTACGATAAGGCCCTGGCCATCCTCCAGGGCCTTCCGGAGAAACTTCACGCCCGGCAGATCTCGGGCGATCCTAAGATAGTGAAGATTTCGCTGGTGGGTGTGGGCATGCGGTCCCACGCCGGAATCGCCAGCAAGATGTTCGAGGCCCTGGCCGGAGAAGGCATCAATATCCGCATGATCTCCACATCGGAGATCAAGATCTCGGTGGTTGTTGATGAAAAGTATCTGGAACTCGGTGTCAGGGCCTTGCACGACGCCTTCGAACTGGAGTCGCCGCAGCAGGGACGATAGAAGCCGGAGAACGCGGCATGTTCGTGGGCATGAGGACGTCGGACTGACAGGCCGGCGATTGGACCCAGGTGATTGAAGCAAATGGAGTAAGGACTATGTTGATCTTGACCCGCAGAGTAGGAGAGACACTCATGATCGGTGACCAGGTTTCGGTGACCGTGCTGGGTGTGAAGGGCAATCAGGTGCGAATCGGAATCAACGCGCCCAAGGACGTTGCCGTCCATCGCGAGGAAATTTACGACCGCATCAAGCGCGAAGGCGAAGACGGGTCGGCCTCGGCCGGCAACTGAAAGCCCGCGAACCTTTACCCGCCAGGGACCGGCGGGTATTCTAGCCGCCTGACCCACGCGGGCTCGGGCGTGTGCGGGTGTTCCGGAGAGATGGCCGAGTGGTCGAAGGCGCTCCCCTGCTAAGGGAGTATGGGTCAAAAGCCCATCGAGGGTTCGAATCCCTCTCTCTCCGCCATATTTCAAACCAAGAGGGGCCCCGGCTTGTTCGGGGCCCCTCTTGGTTTGGAATGTGATGAACGACGGATTCGAACCCGAGATTGTGGGAATGATGGTTCGATCAGATCGGCAGGAAGCCGATCTGACGTTGCGCGCAGCGCAACGCCCCGAAGGGGCGGGCGACATGGAAGTCGCCCGTCAATCCCTCTCTCCGCCATATTCAAACGAACGGGGCCTCGGCATTGTCGGGGCCTTTTCTTTTGACAAGGTGATGTGGACCAGATTCGAACCCTCAGTATCAAGCCGACAACCAGAAGCCGATGCGTCCCGTAACCTCACGGATTTTCCCTCTCCCTCAGGGAGAGGGTAGGGTGAGGGTGGTTTTCATCGCCACGGCAGAGGATTTCATGACGAAGTATCTGGGACTCGACGGCTGCAGGGCCGGCTGGTTCATGGTCTCCATGGACGAGGACGGTGATGCTGACTTCAGGATGCTGTGTGCCATTGATGAACTGTCCGCATATCTCCCGGATGCGGCAGTCGCGCTGATTGATGTGCCCATCGGGTTGCGTGGTCGGCACACGGACGAGCGGCAGTGCGACCGGGAGGCGCGCAAGCGGCTTCCCCCCGGTCGCAAATCGAGCGTGTTTCCTGCGCCCTCCCGTTGCGCCCTGGATGGCAATTCATATGCGGAGGCCAGCGAGCTCAACAGGGCGTGCACCGGCCGCGGGCTTTCCCGGCAGACGTTCGCCATCATTCCGAAGATATGCGAGGTGGACCGGTTTATGGGGGTGACGCCCTACCGACACAAGGTCCGCGAGATTCACCCGGAGGTGTGCTTCTGGGCGCTGAACGGCGAGAGGGCGATGACGTTCAGGAAGAAGAGCCGGGCGGGTTACGAGGAACGGTTGGCCGTCCTGGAGCGTTACTGTCCCGGTGCCGCCAGCCTCGTGGCCCGTGCCCTTGGGACATACAGGCGGCGTGAGGTGGCGCGGGACGACGTTCTGGATGCCTTCGTGGGTGCGGTGACGGCCGCACACCATGGCTCGCTTAAGCAGGTTCCCGACGTTCCGGAACGGGATGAGACAGGGTTGCCGATGGAGATCGTGTTCGCGATGACGGTATAGGCCTTCGCGTGCCGGAAAGGGCGCACGGTTTCCGGCTCATGCAACAGGTACACTGCCCATTCCTCGGGTGAGTGGAGCACGCTGATGATCGTGTTTCGTCGTTGCGGTTCGGTATTGTTCCTGCTGCTTTATTTGGTGCTTCTTCACGGCTGCGCTTCCATGCTAGCCCGGACCGAGCCGCCGCGGGTTCACCTGGTGGGATTGCAGCTCCAGCAGATGGACCTGTTCGAGCAGCGGTACCTGGTCCGACTGCGGGTACAGAATCCCAACGATTTTCCCTTGAGGGTCCGGGGGCTGGATTTCCGGGTGGATATCGATGGAGAGCGGTTTGCCGACGGCGTGTCCAATCGACCGCTGGAGGTGCCGGCCTTCGGCGAGGCGCTGGCGGAGGTGGAGGTGTCGTCGAGCCTGTGGTCGCTGGCGCGCCGGTTGCGTGATGCGGGTGAGGCGGGTGTCGGGGCGATGGAGTATCGGCTGCACGGGCGAGTTGCCCTCACGGGGTACGCGGTGCCGCTCGGCTTCGAGTCTTCCGGAAACCTGGGCGCGCTGGTTCCGGTGCGTTGAGTTTCTTTGGTGTCTGAAACCGGCTTCGTGTGGAACACCTGTCTGGCCAGGGGCTCAAGCCACATCGTAGGCGCGGTGACCCCGCCGCGAATGCCCCGGCACGATTGATCTCCGCCTTCGGCCCGAGGGCGGGCCTCCTACATGCGGTACCGAGATATGGGTATGAGATATGCGGGCTAGATGTGATCTCTCAATACGTTGTTCATCCGGGGTGAGCTGCTGGCAGGCAGGACCGATTGTAGGAGCCCAGCCCTCTGGGCGA
>NZ_MVBK01000010.1:42469-81825 GCF_002000365.1 Thioalkalivibrio denitrificans
TCATACGCTTTACCTGTGAAGAAACTGTTGGGGTAATCCAACTAGAAAGGCACTGTCGGCGGGCCCCAGTCGGATCCTCGGGGGCGTGCGCGGGCGATGGCGGCGCGGGGGTCGTCCCAGCCGTCACAGGCGTTTCTGCCCGGTCGGCCGCGATACCGGTTGAGCAGTGCCTTGCAACGGGCATAGAAACGGAAGAAGCGATGCACGCCCCGAAGTTCTGACTCGGTGGGCGGGCGGGTGGCGCAGATGAGCTTGTCGTCGGTCATGCCGCGATCGGTCAGCGAGATGGATGCATAGGCGTGCACCAGCAGTTCGCTGCCCAGGGGCAGGCGAGGGCCGAGCACGACGGCGTCCAGGAGATCCCCCTCCAGGCCGATGTAATCGGGCACGCATCCATAGTTCAGCGGGCAGGGCAGCGGAGAGATGAAATCCACCTCGCCGGAGCTTCCGCGCTTGAGGAAGCTCCAGCGGGGCACCTCGATGCGCACGCGCACCTGCGGCAGCGTTTCGCGGGGCTTCAGTTTCCTATCCGATCCTGGTTGCACAGGGATCTTCCGACGTCGTAAACGGTTGCACGTACTTCAGTGTACACGCACCGGCCCGTTAGAATGCCTCACCATGTCCATCGATGACCCCAGAGCGAACACACGGGCTTATCACGAGGTCACCAAGCATCGTCCCAACCACTATGCGCCCGGCCCCGGGCGCCTGGACTGGGTGAACCAGCCCGATCCGTTTCGACGCTTTCACGATGCCCCTGTGGTGCGTTTGCCGCTGGCGGCGAATCGTCTGGAGACAGCTTACGACGATCTCTATCGTCTAGGGACCGTTCCGGCCTGCCCGGTGGACATCGAACACGTAGCCATCCTGCTGGAGTTGTCGCTTGGTCTTTCGGCCTGGAAGTCCTACCGCGGGCACAGCTGGGCGCTGCGCTGCAATCCATCCAGCGGCAACCTGCACCCGACCGAAGGTTACGTGGTCTGTCCGCAACTGCCCGGGCTGGACGGCGGTGTCTGGCACTACCTCAGCGAGACGCACGCGCTGGAGCTGCGTGCACAGCCCGGGGAACCGGCGTGGTCGGAAGGGTTTCCGGCCGGAGGCGTGCTGGTCGGGCTGAGCTCCATCCACTGGCGCGAGGCATGGAAGTACGGCGCGCGCGCCTACCGGTATTGTCAGCACGACGCCGGCCATGCCCTGGCGGCGGTCCGATATGCGGCCGCGGCGCTGGGCTGGGGTGCGCGTCTGCTGGGGGAGTGGGATGACGATTCGCTGGCCGAACTGCTCGGATTGGACCGCGGCGCCGATTTCGGGGATGCGGAACACGAGGCGCCGGACGCCGTGTTGTGGGTCGGACCCGAGGACGTGCAGGTCAGTGACGGGGCGATCCTGCCTTTGTTGACCGGCGCCCGCTGGCATGGCGGCGCGAACCGGCTCAGCCCGACCCATGTGCACTGGCCGCAGATCGTCGCGGCGGAGGCGGCGGCCCTCAAGCTCGAGCCTGGAAGCGATTCGCGGTGGCAGTCACTGGAACAGCCGCCATTGATGCCGGTGCAAAGCGAGGTACATGCGGCGAACCTCATTCGTCAGCGTAGAAGTGCCGTGGCCTTCGATGGTGTGACCAGCATATCTGCCGATGTGTTCTTTCGTATGCTGGATACTCTGCTGCCGCGCGGCGGCATCCCCCCGTGGGATATGTTGTCGTGGGCGCCACGTGTGCATCCCGTATTTTTCCTGCACCGTGTGGATGGATTGGAACCGGGTGTGTACGTGCTGATACGACATGACGATGCACTGGAGCCTTTGCGCGATGCCATGCGCGAAGAGTGGCTGTGGCAGGCGGTGCCCGGATGCCCGGCGCACATTCCGTTGCGGATGCTGGCACCGCTCGATGTTCGTGACAGCGCGCAACTGATCTGCTGTCATCAGGATATTGCCGCCGACTCGGCATTCGCCGTGGGCATGATCGCGCAATTTCGCGATTCGATCGATGAGGCGCCGTGGTGGTATCGCCGGTTGCACTGGGAGGCGGGCGTGCTGGGTCAGGTTTTGTATCTGGAAGCGGAGGCCGCCGGTGTCCGCTCGACGGGCATCGGCTGCTTTTTCGATGACGAGATGCACCGACTGCTTGGCCTGCAGGACGATGCCTGGCAGACGATCTACCACTTCACGGTGGGCGGGCATGTGGAGGATACCCGGCTCACGACGCTGCCGCCCTATGCGCATCTCAAGGGCGGAGGTGGAGATGGGTGATGATAATGACTACCATCCCGGGTGGCGGATTTGCTTCGCCTTCGTGGTGCGCAAGCACATGAGGACCACGTGACCTGTGTTGGGGGTGATTTTGTCGACTCCATCACTCATTTGAAGTCCGGATGACCGGGGCTGACGGCGTCCTGTATGCCGCGGCCGGCGGACAAGGGTAGGATGAGGCATCGGTTGCATGATGGGATGCGGCCGTTACCGTTCCTGGAGGAGAGTTTCATGTCCATGTTTGATCTCGGTAAACGCAGTTCGGGCACACAGAAGGAGCAGAACGAAGAGGAGGATTTCCTCCGCAAGGTCGACATGCCCAGGCAGGGGGGGCTGCCGTCGCAAGGCGTTGGTCGCAGTCGCGATGCCGCCATCATCGGTCCGTCCATTCACGTGGAAGGAACGCTTCGCGGTGAAGAGGACCTGATCATCGAAGGCCGGGTGACCGGTACGGTGAAGCTTCACGGCCACAGCCTGACCGTGGGCTCCAATGGTCAGATCAGTGCCGACATCTACGCACACACCGTCGTGGTGGACGGGACGGTCGAAGGTGATCTCTACGGAGAGGAAAAGGTGGTCATCAGGAAGTCCGCGAACATTCGCGGCAATGTCACCTCGCCGCGCGTGAGCCTGGAGGAAGGCGCGCGCTTCAAGGGCGCCATCGAGATGGATGCCGAAGTGGTGGAGCAGGCCATGGGCACACGCAAGGCCAAGTCCGCAGGTACCGCCAGCACGACAGGCACTGCCAGTGCATCATCCCGTCCGGAAACCTCAACCGCCGCCTCGACGTCTTCCGCTTCCGGTGACAAGACAGCCGAAGCGGCGTCCGCCGGCAAGGCCGGCAGCGGGGCGGGTTGAACATCGGTTGCCGCATGACTGACGTACCGTGTCCGCGGTGACCGTCAACACAGGGAGCGCCGCCGGGCCTGGTACCGGCGGCGTTGCCGCGTCAACGGATGCCTTCCACGCGAAGCTTCTGGAGCAGGCCCTGCAGCCGTTGCTGGATGGCGAGCGGATGGAGGTGCTCGACCTGGGGAATGCGCACGGGGAGACCGTGGATTTCTTCAGTGGTCTGCGCGTGCGGTTTGCCGTGGCGGCCATCGAACAGGATCTCCGTGCGCTTGATGAAGTCGACGACGAGGACATCCTGGCGCTCCGGCTCAATGAGCTGCTGACGGAAGAACTCGTCGGTGGCGCGCGGGTCGTGCTGGCCTGGGATCTTCTGAACTACCTCCAGCCCAGGGTGATCAGTGCGTTCATGGCGCGGCTCGCCGACCTGCTCCCGGCAGGCGCACTGGTGCACGGGTTTGTGGCCTATGGCGTGAAAGCCTTGCCGGAGAATCCCCGGGCGCTGGTGATCTGCCGCCACGGCTGGTTGCGCACACTGACGCGTCCTGACGAGGCTACTCGGGATGTACGCAACCAGGCCGCGGGGAACCTGCAACGCCTGATGCCCGATTTCCGCATGATCCGCGCCATGCTGTTGCGTGACGGCATGCAGGAGTGCCTGTTCCGACGTTAGAAAACGGTCTGCCTGCCTGTTCAACCCGAATTGTTGCTGACAAGCAACACCATAAACCCGCTTAAAATTAGATAGTTAACGGCTTCTCCATACCACCTGTTGCTAGCAGGTGACAGCCCGTGGAGCAAGCATTCATGGGGCTTTCCCGGTTGCACCTGTAGTCAGCCGGTGACACCTTCGCCGCCCGTCCGGCCCGCTTCCCCACTCTCATGAACCCACAGAAATGCATTGATAAACAATGCATTAACTGCATTTTTTCGCCGTCCTGATCCGGCTGGCATCCATCTTGCCCCCTTGTGGCGTGTGACTCGTCGAGGACGACCGGGCATGCAGTGCCCTGCCTTGCGAGTCGCCGGCGCGTGCTTCGTTTGCCCGCCGGCGCCGAGCAGGGGGTGGTCACAGCGCGGCCGTGATGTCCGGGAACGGGCATCCACCGCGCAACGCCACGGGGCCGACGTCCGGTCCCGTCACAAGAGCAAACGTTTGAGGAGGGTAAGTCATGTTGATCAGGAAAGGTAAACGACCTTTGATCGGGGCCACGAGTGCGCTGGCCCTGATGCTGGTCGGTGGACAGGGCATGGCCCAGTTCGCCCCGGAGGAGCCGCAGCTGCACGCCTCGCACATGGTGCTGGCCCAGGCCGACACCGGCGTGAACTCGGGTGCAAACGCGGCAACCGGCGCCGAGGCCGCCTCCGGCGCAAATGCCGGAACGGCGGCTGATGCTGCGGCAGGTGCCAACGCCACCACCGGTGCCGATGCGGCCTCCGGTGCCAATGCGGGCAGCGCCGCTGACGCGGCGTCCGGCGCCAATGCAGCGACCGGTGCGGAGGCAGCTTCGGGCGCCAATGCCGCCAGCGGGGCTGACGCGGGCGCCGATGCGTCTGCTGGAGCCGATGCGGCAGCGGGTGCCGAGGCAGCCGGAAGTGATGCAGCGGCCGGTGCTGAAGCGTCTGCCGGCGCCACTTCGAGTGCCGACGGTGCCAGTGCGTCTGCCAGCTCAAGCGCTTCCGCCACCGCCACTTCGGGCAGTGACGGCAGTGCGTCCGCCAGCGCTGATGCCTCTGCCAGTGCCACCTCCGGTGGTGACGGCAGTGCGTCCGCCAGTGCCGATGCCTCTGCCGGTGCCAGTATCGGAGATGATGGCGGCAGCGCCTCTGCCGATGCGTCTGCCGGCGCAGAGGCGAGCAGTGGCACATCCGGTGCTTCCGCCGAGGCCGATGCTTCGGCCAGTGCTTCGAGCACCATCGATTCCGGCGCTGAAGGCAGCGCCAGCGTCGACAGCAGCGCGTCTGCCAATGCCGGTGCTTCCTCCGGTGACGCCTCGGCCGGTGCCGACGGTATCGCCAGTGGAGACAGTGGTGCCGACACAAGCGTCGATGGTGATGCGACCGCCGGTGTCGATGGTGCCGGCTCCGAGGGCGTGAGCAACGACAGCACGGTGGGTTCCACCGCAAGCGGCAGTGCCTTTGGCAGCAGCGATTCCGGTGAGCCCGTCTCGGTGAGCGCCGGTGCCCACGCCTCTGCCGGTGTGGAAACCAGCCCCGAGGGCGTGGTCAGCGGTACGGCGACCAGCGGTGCCGACGCCGATGTCAGTGCCGACACCGGCAGCGCCACCACCTCCGCTTCCGCGACTGGCATGTCCGGCGCCGAGAGCGGCGGGATCGGTGCTGACGCCTCCTCGACCACCGAGGTGGGTGCCAGCGCGGAAATCGCTGATTCCGGATCGGCCAGCAGCTCGTCCCAGGCCGGCGCCAGTGCCTCGTCCGTAGCCAACGAGCAGGGTGGTATGGCACTGGCCCAGTCCATGGGCATGGCCCAGGCCGGTTCGGTTGACGCGTCCGGTCTGAACCAGGCCGCCACTGCCGCTTCGTCCGCGGCCGCGGCCGCGTTCGGCATCGCCGCCGATGGCTCCGTGAATGCTGCGGTGTCCACCTCAGTCGAGGCTGCCGCTTCGGCCTCCCGTAACGCCGCCGAGGCGGCGCAGTCGGTGGCCCGGGCCAGCTCTGCGGCCGAGGCCCAGGCCGGCGTCGCCCAGGCGGGTGAGGCTGCGGCCAATGCTCAGGCCGCTGCCGAGGCAGCGGCCGAGGCTGCTAGCGCAGATGGTTCCGCCGAGGCTCAGGCTGCCGCCGAGGCGGCCGCGGAAGCGGCCAGCCATGCCCAGGTGGCGAGTGAAACGGCCGACGGCTTCGTGATCGCCCATTCCCGGTCCTGGTCCAGGACGGTGGAGACACCGCACATGACCATGAGTCTCGCCCGGAGCCACAGCATGGCCAATGCCCCGGGTGAGGGAAACGCCATGGCGCATTCCATGGCCAGGGCTCAGACCTTGAACACGCCGGGGAATACGTCCTCGAGCGCGATGGCCAGGTCCATGGCCAAGGCGGTGGGTGATGCAGAGGCCTACGCAAGTGCGGCTGCCGAAGCGACGGTCGACGCCGAGACGGCGGCGACTGCAGAGGCCGCCGCTGAAGCCACGGCGCGTGCCGAGATGGCCGCCGAGGCGGCGGCCGAGGCCGCAGCTGAAGCCTATGCACTGGCCAACGGCCAGGGTACGGCGGAAGCCGAGGCAGCGGCCGAGGCGGCCGTGGAGGCCGCGTTGATTGCCAGGGCCCAGGCGGAAGCCGCCGCCCGTGTGGTGATCGAGCCGGCCGATGAGCCCGATGCGGCCACGGCCTCTATCCAGTGATCCCCATGACTGGATGAGGGTGTCCAGCGGATGGACCGTGACCGGAGGGTCGGCGCATGCGTGTCGGCCCTCCGGTCAATCCCATTCGAAGGGACTGATCCAACGACTGAATGCGAGAGGTGGACATGTTTGAGCGTATATCGATTCTGATGATCGCGGTTCTGTTCGGCGTCTTCGCGTTGCCCGGGCTCCTGGCCCTGTCGCAGACCGCAGGTGCAGACGAACTGAAAGGAGAAACCATCATGGCGAGCAACCAGAACTCACGTGACGACCCGCGAGCCGGATCGTCCGGCTCAAGCGCCAATGCCGGCGCCACGTCGGGTTCACGAGCAAGTGCCAGCGCTCGCGCCACAGCCAGCGCAAATGCGCGTGGAGATTCTGACGCAAGCGCGAGTGCCAGCGCCAGTGCAAGCGCGTCGGCTTCAACGGACAGTTCCGGCAAGGGGGATTGTCGTGCCGAATCGTCCTCATCCGCAAAGGCCCGATCGGGGGATGAGTACGTCCACGACTCGGACAGGGATTCCGCACACAAGAAGGGTGAGGACTGCCGTGCAGAAGCGAGCTCCAGTTCGAGCGCGACGGCAGGGCCGCGCGACGAGCGGTGACCGGCGCTCGCCAGCCATGCCCGACTTTGCATCCACATTGATGGAGGACCGCAACAATGATGTACACAAACGCGGACCGATTGCTGCGCGCAGCCGCTGCAATCGTACTCATGACAACCCTGTCGGGGTGTGCCTGGATCGGTTTCGGCGGCGGTAGGGACGCACCCCCCGATGAACATGGTCTTTATGCCACTCACGGTGGCGACCTGCAGCGACTGGACGGCGACCGGGAATGGGAAATGGAGACCTGGGAAGTCCGATCCAATCTCTCACCGGGCACCGAGTTCGTGATCCGGCATCCGGAAGCGCGAGGAGATGCCGATTCCCTCAAGGAAATGATTCAGCTGCGCAGGGTGGCCTGGGTCAGGAGCGAGATCACCCGCGAGGGCGACATCGGCCCCGTGGACGGCAGTAGCTGGGCCGTGACCGAGGTGGACTCACTGCGCGTGCCGTTCACCGTCGAAACCATGGATGGGGAAGCCGGTGTCGTGCGCGTCATTCCGGATGATCGGCTGGAGCGTGGCCTCTACTCACTGCAGCTTCGTACTCGCAGCAACACGCTAAGTGCGCGGCTCGGTGTCGACTGGAACTCCGTGGACAGGCGCCAGTACTCCGCGACCCATTGTGTTGATCGCTATCTCGGCGAGGACACGCGTTACCGGCCCTGCGCACAACAGGAGCAGGCGCTTGCTTCCCGGTGGCTCAGGATTCACTTGGTGGAACCTGAGATGCGCGACGTGGCGGGGCAGCGAAGGCTCGTCGTCCAGGGTGTGGTCATCAATACCTCCGAGCGCAAGCGGCGAGTGCCGACCCTCGAGGCCCAGCTGCGTTCCGGTGACGGTGAGGTCCTGAAGCGCTGGCGCTTCGATCCTGCCACCGCCGAGCTGGAACCCGGCGATTCCGCGCGGTTCCGCGGAGAGGTCCCCGATCCGCCCTCAACGACGCGCAACGTGCACGTCACGTTCAGTTCCCTTGATGCCAGCTGATGACGCCAGATCCCTGGATCGGCACTTCCATATCAATCAGAACGGAGAATGCTTCAATGATCTTCAAGGCTGTGAAAAGAACAACACTCTGCAGCGCGGGTGTGCTGTGTCTTGGCCTGCTGCCGCATGTGGTGCATGGTTCGGCCTGGACGCGGCCACAGGGAAGTTTCCTGATCCTCGCGCCCGTGTCCTATACGGTGGCCGACGAGGCCTTCGATGACAGCGGCAACCGTGTGGATCGCCTGCGCTTCGAGATGGTGGAGTTCAGCCCGCTGATCGAATACGGCATGACCGATTCCATCACGGTTGGTATGCAGCCCAAGTACAGGCAGGTCAGCGTTGAGACGGCAAACGGCACCGTCACCAACTCCGGCCTGGCCGAGTCGGACTTTCTCGTGCGAAAGCGCCTGTGGAGCCGTGATCAGGCGTCCTTCTCGGTGCAGGGGCTGGTCAAGGTGCCCATCAATCCCGACGAGGATCATGAGGCCGCACTCGGCCGCGATCAGATGGACGCCGAGGTCAAGCTGGCCTATGGCAACCGGCGGCCGGCCGGAGCCGGGCGGATCTTCTACAGCGGTGAAGCGGGATTCCGCAAGCGCTTTGAAGGTCTCGACGACGAACTCTCCCTGAACGCCTTCTTCGGCTGGTCCCCGGGCGGTGCGTGGTCGTTCATCGCGCGCTCAGCCAATACCTTTGGTCTGGGCAGCGACGACAACAACGACGACGTGCTGACGGCCGGTCCAAGCTACACGCGCCACGACGCCCAGTTGATGACCAGCTACCGTATGGGCAATTCCGCCTCCCTCGTCGCCGGCGTGTCCCATACCTATGCCGGAGAGAACGTGGGTGCGGGCAACACGGGGTTTCTTGCCCTGACGATGCCGTTCTGACCTGGATCCCATGCCAGGGATGGCAGGTTTCCATGGTTGCAGCCTCGTTTCCCTTTCGGCGCAAGGCAGTCGATGGCGCCGTGCCCGGTTGCCGGGGTTCGGTGGATCCATCCGAGTGGACACGCACTTCCGAACCCCGCATGCTGTGAAGGCATGAGCGCCCTCCTGCAGCGTGTCTTCAATCTGCGCCGCGATGAACTGGTCCCTGTACTTCTCGCGGCGCTGTTCTTTTTCTGTATTCTCACCGCGTTAATGCTGCTGCGTCCCGCGCGTGATGCCCTCGGCATGCAGCGGGGCATCGAGGCGGTGCGCTGGCTGTTTATGGGCACCGCGGTAGTGACGCTGCTGGTGAACCCGGTATTCGGGCTGCTGGTGAGCCGCTTCCGCCGCCTGCATTTCATCTCGGCCACCTACACCTTCTTCGCGTTGAGCCTGGTCGGCTTCTACCTGCTCATGGTGATGGCGCCGGAGGCCGTGGGTGTGACCAGCGGGCAGGTGTTCTACGTGTGGTTCAGCGTGTTCAACCTGTTCGTCACCATGGTGTTCTGGGCGCTGATGGCGGATCGCTTTTCGCTGGAGCAGGGCAAGCGGTTTTTCGGGATGATCGCGGTCGGAGGGACCTGCGGCGCAATCTTCGGGCCCTGGCTGGCCTCGGTACTGGTACACCCCATCGGCACACCGGCACTGCTTCTGGTCTCGGCGGGGTTCCTGATGCTGGCGCTCGTGGCCGCCTGGATCGTGGCCCGTCTGCAGCCGGAACGACGCCAGGGCGCCGATGAGGACGATCCCGAGGCACCGCCGGCTGTCAGCGAGCACGCCATCATCGGCGGCAGCGCGTGGGAAGGGTTGCGGGCCGTGTTCCGGTCCCGGTACCTGCTGGGCATCGCCGCGTACGTGGTGATTCTGGCCATCATGGCCACGTTCATCTACTTCACCCGCCTGCAGATGGTGGCGGCACTCGGTGATGACGTGGACTTTCGCACCGCGTGGTTCGCGCGTATCGATCTGATCACGCAACTGGCGACGCTGTTCATGCAGGCCGTGGTGGCCGGGCACGTGATGCGCCGCCTCGGTGTGCCTCTGACGCTTGCCCTCCTGCCCGTCACCGTGTCACTCGGGTTCATCGGACTGGCGATCGTCGGTTCACTGGCGGTGCTGATCGCCTTCGAGGCCACGTTCAGGGCGGTGCAGCGGGCGCTCATGCGCCCGGCGCGGGAGACGCTCTATACCGTCGTGAGCCGGGAAGACAAGTACAAGTCGAAGGCCTTCATCGATACATTCATCTATCGGGCCGGCGACGTGGCCGGTGCCCAGGCAGAGGGCCTGCTGGGGCGCCTTGGCATGGGACTCGCTGCGCTTGCGAGCGTCGCGGTGCCGCTGGCCATCGCCTGGGCGATGCTGGGCATCTGGCTGGGACGCACACAGCGCAGGCTCGCTGAGGGCGCAGCGGAACCCAGAACCGTTTCCGGACTCGAACCCGTGGAACAGAGGAGGTAAGCAGGATGATCACACGTCGCCAGTACCTGAAGCTTGCTCTGGCCGCCGGGGTCTCCCTGGCCATTCCGGGTGGCATGCTCAAGGCCGAACCGCGTCGCGGGGAGCTGATCACCCGCGCCATACCCTCCACGGGCGAGCGGGTGCCCGCAGTCGGCCTCGGCAGCTCCGCCACCTTCGCGCAGGTGGCGCGCAGCGAGGACATCTCGGCCCTGCGCGAGGTGATGGGCGCCATGCTGGAACACGGCGGGACGATCTTCGACACGGCGCCGTCCTACGGCGACTCCGAGCAGGTCGCCGGGACGCTGGCCCAGGAACTTGGCATTACCGACCGGGTCTTTTGGGCCACCAAGGTGAACGTGGCCGGGCGCAATGGCGGCCGCGTCGACCCAGGGGCAGCACGCGGGCAACTGGAGGAGTCGTTCTTTCACCTGGGCACCGACGTCATCGATCTCATCCAGGTGCACAACATGGGTGACGTGCCCACCCAGCTGGGCCTGCTGAAGGAACTCAAGGAAGAGGGACGTGTGCGCTACATCGGCGTGACCACGACGTTTCCCCACCAGTATCCTGGACTCATCGAGGTGATGCGCCGCGAGCCCATCGATTTCATCGGCACCGACTACGCCATCGACAATCGCGAGAAGGAGAACGACATCCTGCCGCTGGCCCAAGACCGGGGCATCGGGGTACTGGTGTATGCGCCGTTCGGTCGTACGCGGCTGTGGGAACGCGTGCGCGGTCACGATGTCCCGGAGTGGGCGGCCGAGTTCGGAGCGCGCTCCTGGGCACAGTTCTTCCTCAAGTTCGTGCTGGCCCATCCTGCCATCACTGCCGCGACACCGGCCACCAGCCGCGCGCGCCACATGATCGACAACATGGGCGCGGCCTATGGCGGGTTGCCCGACGCCGATGCCCTCAAGCGCATGGTCGCGCATATCGAATCACTTTGACGGAAAGACGCATGATTCAATTGAATCCGGCCATCTGATGAACCCTGATGTCTGACTTGTCCGTCCGACGTACCTCGTCGCGTGATCAATGGGTGCATTCCCGCCTGGTAGGGCTCGTTGCTCTTTGCGGAGCGCTGCTGGTGTTGGGGCTGCTGGTCGGCTGCGACGGCATCCCCGGTCGTGGCGATGCGGTTCCGGAACACCAGCAGCGCGTCACCGATCCCGAGGTCCTGCGCCGCGGCGAGTCCCTGTACCACCAATACTGTGCGGTGTGTCATGGCGCCGAGCGCCAGGGCGCGGAGAACTGGCGTCGTCGCCTCCCGGACGGCACGTGGCCACCGCCGCCCCTGGACGGCAGCGGGCACAGCTGGCACCACCCCTTCTGGCAGCTCAAGGACATGATTCGTTACGGGGCGGAGGCGCGGGGTGGGCGGATGCCCAGTTTCGAGGACGTCCTCACTGACGAGGACATTGAGGCCATCATCGGCTGGCTGCAGTCGAAATGGCCGAAGGAGATCTTCGAGGCCTGGCGCGAATACGACGACAACCTGCCGACGCAGGAGGCCTGGGAGGCCCATATGGGTGCGCCCTGGGTGACGCACCCGGATCATCCCGACGCCGTTGAGCCGCCAGGTTGAAAGTGATGTGGCCGGGCGAAGTGTCGGCCGGTCAGGAGACGCCCACTCGTGACCAGTTACGACCGCCGTCACGCGTGCGCCAGATGGATTGTTGCCTCGCCTGCGTATCCACCATCACCGCGTACATCCGATCCGGATCCGCGGGGTCCACGTCCATATGCAGGATCACGCGGGGACCGAAATCGCGGCTGATGATCTCCCATTCCAGATCGTTCTCTGAAGCGCGCACCAGGCCCACGCCCACAATGAAGGCTTGAATCTGCCCGTCGTCGGTGACATGCACCTTGCTGACTGGCCGGGGCTCAGGGTGGGCTCGCGATGTCCAGGATCGTCCTGCGTCCGTACTCTTCCAGAGTCCCTGTTGTGTGGCGGCGTAGACGGTATTGACATCCCGTGCCGAAGCGGCCAGTGAGATCAGTCCGTCGGGCTGGCGGCCGACCCTTTCCCAGGAATGCCCGCCGTCCGTGCTGCGCTGCAGGCCGCGGTAGACCCCGTAGATGACGTCGGGATCCGCCTTGCTGACGTCCATCTGGTGGAAATCCACCGGGCCGTCCACGCCGTCCGCCCGTTTCTCCCATGACCGTCCGGCATCGTCCGAGACGATGAAACCGAGGTTTCCTCCCTGGGCGGGGTGACCACTGGCGAACAGAAGCTTGTCGGCCTGCGGGTGGGTCGTGAATCCCATCAGGTCATCTTCATGGTCGGAGATCAGCCAGGCACCGCCATCGGGTGACATTCCATACAAGCCGTGGTGGGTGGCGAGATAGATCAGCGACGGGTCATGGCGGGCGACGGCAATGCCGTGAAAGTGCGTGCGCTCCGCCAGCGCTGAGATGGTGGTGGTTTCCCGGGTGTCTGCGCCAAGCCCGCTGGAGGCAATGAGACAGGCCAGGGCGGCAGCCGCCAGGGTGCCGGGTCGATGTGTATTGAACATGGTCAGGTCTCCCGTGTGCTTCGTGATCCCGGAGGCGGCCCAATACGCGGCATTGTCGCTGAGCCGCCGGCGTGTCTCAGTCGCGATTGCCCGGATCGTGCCGAATCGGTTCCAGGGACATGAGGTAGACTGCGATGGCACGGCGGTCCTCCGCCGTCAGGAAAGAGGTGCCGTCGTTGATCACGTCGGCCATGGAACTGCCGGCAAAATCGCCTTCCGGGTCCATGCCCATGTCCAGGTAACGCATGATGTGCCGGCCGCTCCAGCGGCCGATGCCGGTCTCGCGGTCCGGCGTGATATTGGGGACCACCTCGCCGTCGGGCAGACGCTGGCCGGCGAACAGCCGGTTCGGGTCGAGGCCCCCGGTGCGCGTACGGGGAGTGTGGCACTCGGCGCAGTGCGCCATGGCATTGGCCAGGTATGCCCCGCGGTTCCACTCGTCGGTCTCCGACTCCCGTGGCTGGAATTCTCCGGGGCGCAGGTGCAGGACGTTCCAGAAGCGCAGGCCGGGGCGAAAGCGGGCATACCATACCAGTTCGTGGGGCCGGTTCTCCCGTCGTACGGGTTCCACGGTCTGCAGATAGGCCCAGAGGGCCTCGACGTCCTCGCGCTTCATGCGGGTGTAGGACGTATACGGGAAGGCGGGGTAGTAATGCCGGCCGTCCGGCCCGCGCCCGTGCCGCAGGGCCCGTTCCAGATCATCCACCTTCCACTCCCCGATCCCGGTCTCGGGATCCGGGGTGATGTTGGCGCCGTAGAATGTGCCGAAGGGGCTTTCGATGGCCCGTCCCCCGGCCAGAAACGGGGCGTCGTCCTCCTTGGCGGTGTGACAGGAGACGCAGCCTGCGGCGCGCAGAGTGTACTCGCCGCGTTTGACCAGATCATCGTCCGCGGCACTGTCCGCCGCTGCCGTCGTCCAGAGCATCAGGAGACAGAGCAGCAGCGGCGCGGCCCATCGGTGCAACTTTATGATCTGTTGGACAAATACATCCATCGGGAGGATATCGGCGGGATGCCGGATGGATAGGGCGGCCGACCTGTCGTGAGTCGTGAAGTCTCCCGGTCCGCCTTCAGGCCGACCTGCAGTTGTCGGTATTGCGCAAGTCGACAGCCCGAGGCGAACCGGGAGACCACGATCCCTGATGAAACGTGCGGGCCACGGCCCGCACGGTCGGGATCAGTCGCGGTGCCGGAAGTCGTCGTGACAGGCCGTGCAGGACTGGCCCACTTCCCGGAAACGCGGCCCCAGATTGGCCTCGCCTGCCTCAATGGCCTCAAGGAGGCGCACGGCCGCCTGGTGGGTGTCCTCAGAGAGTTGCTCGTAGCGTTCCCAGTTCTCCCAGATGGCGGGCAGGGCATTGGTCTCACCGAAGTCGGTACCCTCGGGGAACAGGCCTGGAATGTCCCGGGACATGTCCACGATGAAGCGGGCATGCAGCGCGAGGTTGTCGCGATAGTCCTCCACACCGTCAACGATCACGGCCGCCAGCGAGGCCATGTTGCCGCCGATGGCACGCATGGCACCCTGGCGGTAGTCGATCTTCGCTTCAATCTCCTCGAACGCATGCACCTGGGCGGCTGCACCGAGCCCCAGTCCCAGTGTGAGCGCGATGCCGAAACACATTCCACGTACCAGCCGAGCCGGTTGCTGCATGGGATACCTCCTTGCTTGACGAAGCCTGAAATGGGTCAGGTTGCCGGAGGTGGGTGGCGCAGTTGCCGGTTGCCCCTCCCCGACGGATGGGATCGAAGAATGTCCGTATGCTGATGGACATCATTCTAACCCCATGATTCGTAGACTCAAGGGGATGCATTTGGTTCTCCGGTGGGTGCACTTGACGCAAAGCCGGTGGGGAAGGATAATGCGCCGCTTTCACGCGCCCGTAGCTCAGTTGGATAGAGTACCTGGCTACGAACCAGGTGGTCGGAGGTTCGAATCCTTCCGGGCGCACCGCCTTCGTGAAAGGCCCGCCCTCAAGGTGGGCCTTTTGTGTGTATGGCGCGCCCGGAGGCCTTGGTTCGAACCACTGTTCGATTAATCCGGCAGGACAGCCGAGCTGACATTGCGTCTGGCGCAATACCCCGGAGGGGCGAGGGCCATGGATGGCCCGAGTCATAAGCTCGGCAGGACAGCCGAGCTGACATTGCGTCTGGCGCAATACCCCGAAGGGGCGAGGGCCAAGGATGGCCCGAGTCAATCCTTCCGGTCCTGTCCGGTATTGTCCCTGAGCCATCGAGCAAACTGTGCTTCTGACAGTTGGCCGGCGGCCAGGTCCCAAACTGCCCTCGCGGCGGAGGCCTCGTCGGCCTTCATCGTCACGCCATTGCAGACCAGGAACACATAGGCGGCCAAGAAACCGACCCGCTTGTTGCCGTCGACGAACGGGTGGTTTCGGATGATGCCTGCCGCGTAGGCAGCGGCCAGTTCCGGCAGGTCCGGGGTTTCATAATGATGAAGCTGGAGCGGTCGGGCGAGTGCCGATTCCAGCAGGCCTTGGTCACGAATACCGGATTCGCCGCCATAGTCAGCCAGTACCCGCTCGTGGATTGCCCTGACCACGGAATCCGTGACCCAGCGCGGCTCCTTCATTCAGCGAGCGCTTTCAGCGTGTTCCGGTAGCGCCGCATCCCTTCCTCCGCAACCTTCATCTGGGCCTCGAACTCGGGGTCGTAGGGTGTGAGGCGGTAGCCGCCCTCCGGAGACTCCGTGAGTATCAGCCTGTCTCCGTCCTCGACATGCAGACGAGTGACCACCTCCCGCGGCAAGCGCACGCCGAGAGAGTTTCCGACCTTGACAATCTTGAGTTCGACCACGGGTTTGCCCTCATGACGTAACCACATATGTAACTACATCATGGAATGACCGCCTTGGCAAGACGGCTCCCACCGGGCGCTCCCCTTTCGCGCCCGTCCCGTTCGGCTGGCGGCATCAGGACGTTTCATGATGGGGCATTACCTTCACTCCATGAACCGACGCGGTGTCGGGGTATCATGGGAAGCCATACAGGCTTTTCTTTGCGCTCCGGAGGTACAGAAAGATGGCAGCTCGTGCGGGATGGGTGCTCGTGGTGGTGATGTGGGCGGGCGGTGTACAGGCCGGTGACGTGGAACCCACCGTGCTGGACGCCACGGAGGTCCACGTGCTGTTGGCGGGAAATACCATGTATGCAGAGACCCTTCTTCGTCGCTTCGCCGATGAACCGAACCGCGCCTTTCAGATTTACCTGCGCGAGGACGGCACGCTCACCATCCGGAACTTTGACGGAAACACCGACACGGGCCGATGGGAGGTCAGTGAGGAGGGGTGGTTCTGCAACCAGTATGAGCAGACCCGGCGCGGCATGCACAAGTGCTTCGAGGTGCGACGTATGAACGGGGTCTACCGACTGTGGGACATGGATGCGCGACGTTACGGCTCGGAGTTTGTCGTGCAGGACGGTAATCCCGAAGGCATGTGAACATGCCCTCGCGGTCCTCTGACGGACGTTCGCGCGAGGTTCGGATGCACGCGTTCGTCCGGCGGTAGGGCTCTGCCATGTGCGGCCGTTTTGTATCGAAAACAGACGCCGAGATGGAGCGCGCCTTCGGGCTGACGCGCTCCGGCTGGCGTAAGGGTTGGGCAGGGTTCAACGTGGCGCCTTCCCAGGCGGTACCCATCGTGCGCGCGGTGGACGGCGAGCGGGAAGGGGCGTTGGTGCGCTGGGGGCTGATTCCTTTTTGGGCGAAGGGCGAGGTGCCCCGGTACAGCACCATCAATGCCCGGGTGGAAACCATCGAGAAGGCAGCCAGCTACAGGGGGCCCTGGAAGCGCGGGCAGCGTTGCGTGATTCCGGCGCTGGGTTTCTATGAATGGAAGCAGTTGGAAAAGGGCAAGCAGCCCTGGTTCATTCGCGTCGCCGGCGGCATGCCCTTCGGCTTGCTGGGGCTCTGGGACCGCTCCACACGTGGCGACGGCGAGGTGATTGAATCCTGCACCATCATCACGCTGCCGGCCAATCCGCTCGTCGCGGAAATCCATGCCAAGGGGCGCATGCCTGCCATGCGTACGCCGGAGGAATGTGCGCACTGGCTTGAAGGTGAAGAGCACGCGGCAAGGGGGGTGCTGACGCCGTTCCCCGCCGCACGCATGGAAGCCTGGCCGGTGAGCAGAAAGGTCAACTCCCCGGCCAATGACGGGCCGGAGCTGGTCCAGCCTCTGGATGATGCCGAGGGGCCTGTGGTTTCTTCGTAGTCCGGCTCGACGCCGCGGGTCAGTCGTCCGTGCCTGTGCGGCCTGTGAGGATCAGATCCTCGAGGTCAGCGAGCGGCACCGGGTGGCCGAAGAGGTAGCCCTGGAAACACCGGCAGCCGCGAACGCTGAGGAAATCCAGCTGTTCCCGCGTTTCCACACCCTCAGCGATCACTTCCAGTCCAAGAGTCTTCGACAGGGAGATGATCATCTCGGCGATGGCTGCATCGTTGGGATCGAGCAGGAGGTCTCGCACGAATGACTGGTCGATCTTGAGCTTGGACAGGGGCAGACGCTTGAGATACGACAACGAGGAGTAACCGGTGCCGAAATCGTCCAGGGCGAAAGACACACCCAGTTCCCGCACCGTGTTCATGCGTTCGATGACCGCCTTGGTGTCGTCCAGCAGCAGGCTCTCGGTGAGTTCGAGCACCAGCTTGCCGGGAGGCGCTCCGGTCTGTTCGAGCACTGTGGTGAGTTCCCGGACGAAATCCGGGTGGCGGAACTGGTATGCGCTCACGTTGACGGCCAGGTCCAGTTGGGCACAGTCCGGGTTCTTGGCCCAGGCGGCCAGTTCCCGACACACGGACTCCAGTACCCAGTGGCCCAGCTCGGTGATCAGTCCGGTCTGTTCGGCCACAGGGATGAATTCCATGGGCGAGACCCTGCCACGTTCGGGGTGCTGCCAGCGGAGCAGGGCCTCGGCGCCCCGCACCTGACCCTGGTCGTCCACATAGGGCTGGTAGTGCAGGAAGAAGTCACGGTCGCGCAGGGCCTTGCGGAAATCCGCCTCCAGCGCGGCGCGCTCTTCGGCGGCACGATGCATCTCCGGAGCGAAAAAGCTCAGGGTATTGCGCCCGGCGGCCTTTGCCCGATACATGGCAAGGTCGGCCTGGCGCAGGAGTTCGTCCACGGTGGTGTTCTCCTGTCCGAAGAGGGTCACGCCGATGCTGGGCGTGCAGTGGCGCTCCCGCTTGTCCAGCCGGAAGGGTTCCTGAAGCAGGCCGATCAGCTTGCGGCCCAGGGCCTCGGCCTGTGTGGCGGCGCGCAGGGGATCCGGGTGCAGGTCGTTGAGCACCACCACGAATTCATCCCCGCCCAGGCGCGCCAGGGTGTCCGTCTGGCGCATGGTCCGGAGCATGCGCCTCGCCACCTGGCGCAACAGGTCGTCACCCACTTCGTGGCCCAGGGTGTCGTTGATGTCCTTGAAGTTGTCCAGATCGATGAACAGCACGGCGCCGTGCCCTTTGTTGCGATGCGCGGTGGCCATGGCCTGGTTCAGCCGGTCGTGCAGCAGGCTGCGGTTGGGCAGGGAAGTCAGGTTGTCGTAGAAGGCAAGCCGACGGATCTCTTCTTCCGCCGCCTTTCGCTCGGTGATGTCCACCAGGGTACCGAAGGTGGCGGATACCTGCTGATGCTCATCCAGACTGCTTCTCGCGTAGATACTGACCCATCGGGCACCGCCATCGCGGGTCACAATTCGGACTTCCTCGCGGTCGAACGGGATGTGTCCCTGGATCACCGGGGCGCAGAAGGCCTCGAGACATGGCTTGTCCTCGGAAAGGACGAACTCCGAGACGGGTCGGCCCAGGGACTCCTCCACCGTGAACCCGGTGAGTTCCGTCCAGGCCGGGTTCAGCATGGTCCAGCGTCCTTCGCCGTCCGTGCGGAAGATCACCTCGGAGATATGATCGAGCACCTCCCGGTAACGCGCCTCGCTTTGCTTCAGGGCTGCCTCGGCTTTGCGATGCACCGTCACGTCCAGGGTCAGGCCGCGAAGCACCGGGCGCTTGTCGCTGTCTGTGGCCGCGGAGACGATGTCCCGCAGCCAGATCCATTCTCCGCTTCCATGGCGGAAACGATAGTCAACCGGACGGGGATGGGCCGTGGCGGTGCGCCAGGCCTCACGCAGGTGCGGGAGGTCCGTCGGATGTATGAGCCGCTCACGGGATTGCGCGTCGTACATGCGCGAGGCGGGTATGCCAAGGATCGCGTGGGTATCGCCGCTCATAAATCGCCATTCGCCGGTCTGGGGATCGGCCTCCCAGATGATCGCTTCCGCGCCCTGCAGCAGGGTTTCCAGGCGGTCCACGGAACGGTTCAGTTGCAGGTTCTGCCGCTCCAGGCTCGAGTGTGACTGGTCCAGTTCCGCGGCCAGGGCATTGAGGCTGTGGGCCACGTCGCCCACTTCGTCATTGGTGCCCGCGGGGATGCGATAGCCCAGGTTGCCCGCCCGGATGGCCTGCGCCCCTTCCTTGAGGCGGCGCAGCCGGCCCGTGACCATCAACGCGAAGGTCACGGCCGCAAGCACGGACAGAAACAGCACCACCATGCCCAGGGTCACGTTGCGTCGACCCAGGGCCTCGGTGAGCGCGTCAGCGTATGTGGTGGCGTAGGCCACATGCAGGGCGCCGAGCCGCTGCCCCTCCAGTTCGATATCGCGGTTGATGCTGACCCGCCCCGGAACCACCTCGACTGGTGCGTCGCCGTGATGGAGTATGTCCGGCGGTGTCCCCACCCATGCCAGCCGGTGGCCCGCCGCGTCGGTGACCACGACATACTGCAGGTCGCGTTCTCCGGCGACCAGCCCGAGCACCTCCTGCAGTACCACCGGGTCACGGTAGGCAAGGCCCGGCACCAGGGCGCTCGTCATCAGGACGCTCTGCTGCTGCGCCGATCCCACCAGGAGCTGTGCATGACTGTTCTGGATCTCACGCGTCGTGTTCCACACGAGCACGGACACCATGGCGATCTGGATCAGGACCGCGCCGATGATGAGCTGCAGGGAGAATCGCAGGCGCATGGGTCAGGGAGTGTCCTGTGCCGGGGTCAGCTGACGGCGTGTCTCCGGGAGGATCGACCGGAAGCGTTCGTAATCGGCGGCCGATGCCGCCTTGTAGCCGGGGTAATAGGCCATGTGCGCGCGCACATTGTCGTCCTCCGCCCTGTCGGCCATGGCAATCAGGGCGTCGGTGATTCTGTCGCGCAGCTCCGGGGGCAGGCGCCGGTTCGCCAGGATGCCCACCGCCGGCAGCGGGTCCGTCTCGGAGAGGACACGCACCGGGTGGTTCTGGCTGATCTCCAGCCGGGCCATGTTGTTGGAGGCCATGGCGGCGTCTGCCAGTCCGCTGGTGATGGCGTGCACCGCGGCGTTGTGACTCGCGAAGCTGATGAATTCCGGGGCGGGGGCCTCTGGTGGCAACCGGCTCAGCAGGTATTCCTTGCCCGCGATGGTGATGAGGGCCTCGGGCGGCGGGGTGGCAATGCGTATTCCGGCCAGATCCGCGAGATCCCGGGCGGGATCACCCTCCGCCACCAGGTACGCGGTGGCCAGATTCTGGCGCGGCGAGGCCAGCACCTCGTAATGCCCCGAATCGAGGGCAATCGGCACGAAGTGGGGTGCGGTGAGGACCAGGTCGTAGGCGCCGGCCTCCATGCGCCGCACATGGGTGGCGAAGTCTCGTGCGCTTTCCAATGCAAACGTCCTGTCCAGTTGACTGCCGAGATAATCGGTCAGCGGGACGAAGCGATTGAACAGGAAAACCGGACTGCCGAAAGGCAATAGTCCAAACCGCAGGGGTGCGTCACGATCGTCAGCGACAACGGATGTGCCGGCCTGGGCCGGGGCGCTCACCAGGACCAGGGCCAGCAGGATCGCGAGCATCGCTGTGGCCCGATTCGCCTGACACAGGGAAAGCCAGGGGGCTGCGCAGCCCCCGGTCAATCTGTGCGCTTGAGTCGGCATTGCATACCCCTCGGTGAGCCGTCCCTGTTCAGGCGGACTCTATGGTTTCTTATGTATCTGCTTGATTGCTGAGTATGCCACCGGGTGCTGGCCGAGCACCTCGGGGCAACGGCGACAGCCGACAGACAGAGGGGAAAACTTGATGAATGACAGGATCGTCCGGGGCAGGAGGACAAACCACTGTGATCAGTGGTCGTGATCGCAGGGGATCGCCCGGTATGGTGTCTCGCGGATGCGGTCGTGCTCGTGCATGCGATAGTGCACGAAGCGGTCCACCTCGGTGAAGCACATGAACGGGTTGCCCTCGGCCTGTTCCTTCAGCGTGGAGGTGGGTTTCTCGGCGTAGTTGTGGCCCGGGTGGATGACGGTGTCTTCAGGCAGTCCCTCGCGCAGTCCCTTGAGGGTCTGGAACATCTGCTCCGGATCACCGCCGCTCAGGTCGCAGCGCCCGCAACCGAACACGAACAGGGTGTCGCCCGTGATCAGATCCCGGCCCAGGCGGTAACACGTGGAGCCCGGGGTGTGGCCGGGCGTATGCAGGGCTTCGATCTCGGTTTCGCCGACCCGGATGCGATCCCCGCCGTGATGAAGTTGCGGGCGCGCCAGCTGGCGGCCCCAGAATTGCGCTTCCGGCTTGAGCAGGTGAATGCGGGCATCGTGGGTGTCCAGGAGTTCGTCGATGCCGTTGATATGGTCGTGATGGCTGTGGGTGAGCAGGACGTCGGTGATGCGCACGCCGAGGCGTTGCGCCAGGGCGTTGATCTCGGGGACCTCCCAGGCCGGATCCACCACGGCGGCCGTGTCCGTGGCATGGTCGTGGATCAGGTAGATGAAGTTCTCCATGGGCCCCAGTTCCAGGGCATGGATGCTGTAGGGAGTCGGATTGCTCATGACGATGGCCCCTTGCCACAATGTTTGCGCAAAGGGTAGCAGACACCGCTGCCGCGAGTCTGCGCCGAACCCGGGGGCCGGAAGTACGGCCCCGGGCTGGTCAGGGTGGCTTCAGCTGAACGCGTGGCCGGGTGTGACGCCGATCTTCTTGAGGATCATCGCCAGAGGGCAGAAGCCCGTGAAGGCGGACTGCAGCAGGTTGAAGCCCACAAAGGCTGTGAGCCACAGCCAATGGATGCTGTGCACCTGGGACAGGACCAGGGTCAGCAGGATGACGGTGCCGGCAAACGCCAGGACGATTCGGTCGATGGTCATGGTCTCAGTCTCCATTGAGTATTAGTAATCCCTAATATACCTTTCCGCTCACCGATTCTCAATAGGCCGGTACTCCCGGGGCGCGCTCCCCGTGTATAGCTGGCGCGGCCGCCCGATGCGCGATTCCGGATCGTTTATCATCTCGTTCCAGTGGGTGATCCACCCGACGGTACGGGCCAGTGCGAAGATCACGGTGAACATGTTCAGGGGGATCCCCATGGCCCGCAGGATGATGCCCGAGTAGAAGTCCACGTTCGGGTAGAGCTTGCGTTCCACGAAGTACTCGTCCTCGGTTGCGATGCGCTCCAGCTCCAGGGCCACTTCAAAGAGCGGCTGGTTTTCCGCGCCCATCTCCGCCAGGAGCTCATGGCACATGGTGCGGATGATCTTGGCACGCGGATCATAGTTCTTGTAGACGCGGTGACCGAAACCCATGAGCCGGAACGGATCGTCCTTGTCCTTGGCGCGTCTGACATAGTGGTTGACGTCGTTGCCGCTGGCGACAATCTCTTCCAGCATGCTGATGACCTTCTCGTTGGCGCCGCCGTGCAGCGGGCCCCACAGTGAGGCGATGCCGGCGGACACGGCGGCAAACGGATTGGCCTCTGAGCTTCCCGACAGGCGCACGGTGGAGGTGGAGGCGTTCTGTTCGTGATCGGCGTGCAGAATCAGGATCAGGTCCAGTGCGCGCACAAACGTGGCGTTGGGCCTGTACTCTTCCGTGGGCACGGCGTACATCATCTTCAGGAAGTTTTCCGTGTAGCCCAGATTGTTGTCCGGGTACTGGAACGGCTGCCCCATGGCGTACTTGTAGGACCATGCCGCGATCGTGGGCATCTTGGAGATCAGCCGGTGTGCCGAAATCTCCCGGTGTCTCGGGTTATGCACATCGGTATTGTCATGGTAGAAGGCCGACAGTGCGCCTACCACGCCCACCATGATGGCCATGGGATGGGCGTCGTGGCGGAAACCGCCATAGAAGCGCTGAATGGCTTCATGGAGCATGGAGTGGCGCTTGATGATCCGGGAAAAGTTGCTCAACTGCTCCGAGGTGGGGAGTTCTCCGTAGAAGAGCAGGTAGCAGGTCTCGAGGTAGGTGCTGTGCTCGGCCAGCTGCTCGATGGGATAGCCCCGATACATGAGCACGCCCTCGTCGCCGTCAATGTAGGTGATGGCGCTCGAGCAGCTCGCGGTGGACATGAAGCCCGGATCGTAGGTGAAGTAGCCCAATTCGTTGTAGAGGGCCCGGATGTCCAGGGCGGCCGGGCCGTGCGTTCCCTCGTGGACAGGCAGTTCGACCTGCTTTCCCGTGGCATTGTCGGTAAGCGTGACTGTACGGGATGTCATGGGGGAGTTCCTCGTCGTGTGTCGGTGGATCGAAACCGGTCGGGCCGAACGCAATATTAGACCACAAAGGGCCCCCACCCTGCCGGATACCAGATTGTCTGAATCCGATCCTAGGCGCTTGTGTGGGGAATATCGATAGGGTCTGCTTAATAGTGATTATTAAGCTCGCCATCGTCGGTGGCAGTTCCATCCGGACCGGTCAGGAGTCGTGTTGGACCAGGCGGCGGGCGTGACCCGACCTATGGCGGCGCGGTCTTAGGGCGGCCTGTGGCCGCCGGCATCCCGGGTATGGAGAGGCTTCAGGGACTTCGTGTGGCGAAAGCGATGCGCCGTACGCCGCTGGTCTGCAGCACGGAGACCAGTTCGGCCACGGACTGGTAGGGCACGGAGGCGTCCGCGCCCAGGCGCACCACCAGTTGCGGCTCTTCGCGAAGGCGTTCCGAGAGCAGGCCGGGGAGGGCGTCGCGATGCACTGCCCGTTCCTCCAACATCAGCTTTCCGTCGGCATACAGCACCAGGTGGGCCACCTGCGGTTCCACGCCGGGCGATGCCTCGGCGCGGGGCAGGTCCACGTTGAGCGCCTGGGCGAAGATGGGCGCCGCGATGATGAACATCACCAGCAGCACCAGGATGACGTCCACCAGCGGGACCACGTTCATCTCCGAGAGCGGCTGATCCTCGTCGCCCAGCAGACCCCCGGCCATCAGCGAGCCCTCCCTTCGCTGCGGGCAATGCTGGCCACCGCCGCCGGGGTCTGCGCGGGGCGGGTCAGCGCGGCCAGCAGATACGAGGCATTACCCTCCAGCAGCACCATGATGCGCCGCAGGCGGCGCAGCAGCATGTTGTAGCCCACCACGGCGGGGATGGCGGTGAACAGGCCCGCGGCGGTGGCCACCAGGGCCTCGGCCACGGGGCCTGCGATCAGGTCCATGGAAATGGCCGCCCCGGCACCACCCAGGGCCTGCAGGGCATGCATGATGCCCCACACGGTACCCAGCAGGCCGATGAAAGGGGCCGTGTTGCCGATGGTGGCCAGGATGACCAGGCCGTTCTCCAGTTCGGTGCGCTGGGCCCGGACACGGTGGGCGGCGAGTTCCGAGAGGGCTTCGCGGGCGCCTTCTCCCCGCAGGGCGGCGCCTCGCAGGCTGTCCTGGATGTGACGCGTTGCGGTGTCCGGCTGGATAACCTCATCGGCCCCTTGTTGGGGGTTGAGGCTCAACTGGCGCGCCGCGGCGCGTTCCAGGCCGAGCGTGCGTCTTAACTGCACCGCCTTGTAGAGGATTACGCTCCAACTGATCAGCGACAGGGCGATCAGCAGCACGAACACACCGCGCACGATCCAGTCGGCCTGTCCCCACCACCCCAACCACATTGTCTCAGCCATCATCGGTCCCTTCTTTCGTCTTTATCTGTACGTTGCCGCGTCCGCCAATTGGAAGCGAATGGGCACCTCCACCGTTGCGGCCACGGGGCGGCCCATGCGCCGCGCGGGTTCGAAGCGCCAGCCGCTGACCGCCTCCCGCGCCGCGACATCGAGGATCCGGAAACCCGACCCTTCCCTGATCCGCACTTCCAGCGGAAGCCCCTGCGCGCTGACCTCGACTTCTAGACGCACCACACCTTCCATGCCGCGCCGCCGTGCCACCACGGGATACACCGGCTTGGGGTTATCCAGGTAGGCGGCGCCGGCGCTGGGCGGTGTGAAGGTCTCCGCTGGTGGTTCAGGGGGGCCCTCGGATACGGCCGCTGGCGTGGTTGCCGAAGCGGACTGTTCAGGTGTCGATTCGACAGCGGGTGCCGCGGCCTGCGTCGCGGGTGCGTGATCAGGCTGGGGAGCCGCCGGGCGCGGTTCCGGCTTGGGGTCGGGGAGCGGGTCCGGTACTGGCTCAGGTTCAGGCTCAGGTTCGGGTTCGGGTTCGGGCTCAGGCTCAGGCCCAGGTTCGGGCTCGCGCACAGGCTCAGGCACGGGTTCAGGCTCGGGTGGGGATTCCGGTTCCGGTACAGGTTCTGGCGCCGGCTCCGGCTCGGGGGGCGGGACGGCCTGCTCCGGTTCAACCACCGGCTGATCGGGCTCGGCATCCGCGAGGTCTGTCGATGTCGCCGGGCTGGCGTGGGACTCGGCAAGTTGCACCACCTCGAATCCGAATGCCGCCGGCGTGGCCTGCGGACCGCTCGTGGCACCCCATACCAACAGGGCCGCGAATGCGGCATGCACGGCTGTTGCGCCCGCAACCGCCAGGCACTTTGCGCGACCCCCGGCAACGGCGGGTTCATCGGTGGGTGGTGAGATACGCGGGTTATACCGGCCCATGGAGGCGTCATGGTGATCTGAAGGGTTCTTGCGCGGGTGGTTAACCCACCATGAATGCCAAAGTCGTGCCAATCGCGGAAAGTGGCCACACCGCCCCGTTGCGCATGTTCGGCATGGGAGGGTTGGGGAGATTCACCGGGCATTTGGCGCGGCAAGTGCGCCATATGCCACACAGGCCCGTCCATTCCATCGCGTCCGGTGTGTTCGCAAAGGCGGCCGGCCTTCGCACGAGGTCCCGAATCCGGGTGGGCGTTCCGGCGTAACGACGGCAGCCGACCGCGCGGAGCCCGGATCGGGGGGCGCCGGGGGCGTCAGGGATAGACGAGTGTGACGATGGCCACGGCCACGATGCTCAGGCCGATGATCTGGCGCAGATGCGTCCTGCGTGCCAGTTGCGTGAGGCGGGCGGCGAACACCCCGGCCACGGCGACGCCGGGCAGGGTGCCGAGGCCGAACGCGAACATCATCATGGCGCTCTGCAGGACGTCGCCGATGGTCAGGGTCCAGATCAGCATGGAGTAGACCAGGCCGCACGGCAGCCAACCCCAGGCGACACCGAAGAGCAGGGCGTGCAGCGGCGACGAGACGGGCAGGAGCCGACGCCCGAGGGGTTCCACACGGCGCCAGATGGGCACGCCGATACGCTCGATTTGTGCGAAGCGGGGAAACCACCCCGCCAGGTAGAGGCCGATCCCGGCGAGCACACTCGCCGCCAGGATGCGTGCCGCCATGTGCACCCACCCGACGTCTCCGATGCCGCGCAGCAGGGCGGTGCCCACGATGCCGGTGATGGCGCCGGCCACCGCATAGCTGCCCGTTCGGCCGAGGCCATAGGCGACCACGTGGGTGACCAGCCGCGGCGGGCTTTCCCGCACCTTGGCGGGCAGACTCAAGGTCAGGGCGCCGCTGATGGCCCCGCACATGCCGAGGCAGTGCAGGGTACTGGCGAGTCCGATGAGGAAGGCGGCGGCGAGTGTGAGTTCCACGAGGCTTTCAGGTGGCGGTCGGGCGGGCCGGGATCAGTATCGCGAGGCTTGTCGGATCGCGAAAGGATCGGGGTTCCCGCCCAGTCTCGCACACTTGCAGGTCGGGCATCAGCCCGGGATGCGGGCCGAAGTCGCCGCGCGCCTGTTCAGTTGATGGCGTACTTCTTCAGCCGATACTGAAGCGTATCCCTGCTCAACCCGAGCAGGCGCGCGGCGCGGGTGCGGTTGCCCAGTGTCTTGTGCAGCGCCTGACGGATCAGGTCCGCTTCGAGCTGCGCCAGGTGGATGCCCTGCTCGGGCAGGGCAAACCCCTTCGACGCACCGTTGACGGGGCGTTCGACGAACTCGCGGGGCAGGTTGTCGGCGTGGATCGGGCGCCCGCTCAAAAGGATGAGCAGGCGTTCGCAGAAGTTGCGCAGTTCACGCACGTTGCCGGGCCAGTGATAGCGTGTCAGCACCTGGAGGGCGTCCGGTTGATAGCGGGGCGGAGCCAGGCTGTGCTGCTGCGCGAGCGCATCGGTCAGGTGGTGCAAGAGGACAGGCACGTCCCCCTGCCGCTCGCGCAGGGGCGGAAGTTCCAGAGGCACCACGTTCAGGCGGAAGAACAGGTCCTCGCGGAAACGGCCGGCACGAACCTCCTTGTGGAGATCACGGTTCGTGGCGGCGATGATCCTCACGTCGACCTTCTCCGGTGACGCCTGTCCGATCGCCTGGAGTTCGCCGCTTTCAAGAAACCGCAGCAGCTTTGCCTGGCATGCCAGGGGCAGCTCCCCGATCTCGTCCAGGAACAGGGTGCCGCCGGCCGCGGCCTGTATCCGGCCCGGCTGGTTGTTGAGCGCCCCGGTGAATGCCCCGCGGCGATGCCCGAACAGTTCCGATTCGATCAGCTGTTCCGGCAATGCGGCGCAGTTGATAGTGGCCATGGGGGCATGACGGCGGGGGCTGGCGCCGTGAATGGCGCGGGCCATCAGCTCCTTGCCGGTGCCGCTCTCGCCCTGGATGAGCACGGTGACGTCCACCTGCGCGACCACACGCGCGGCGTTGATGACGGCCCGCAGTTGCGGGGATTCACCAATGAGCAATTTATCGAAGTCGTTGTTCATGCTCGTCTCCGGTTTCAGGCAACCCATCGACAGGGGCCACGTTCGGCGGTTTCCCGGTGCCGCCCATGTCGGGTAACTACATGATTATTTGGACAGGCTTTGGGGTTAAGCATACCGGCCGCTGCAAGTCATAGACTTGATAACGGTCATGGGATTGCGTTGGATCAGGGCGGTGGTCGACAGGCACAAAAAAGGCGACTCCGGGGGATCGGAGTCGCCTTTTCCGCGGGATTGCGTGGTGGGCGGTAGTGGGATCGAACCACTGACCCCTGCCGTGTGAAGGCAGTGCTCTACCGCTGAGCTAACCGCCCCGGGAAGCGGCAAATCATAATCGTGACAAAGGGTTCCGTCAATGGCGGTGGCGGGGTTCTCAGTTCGCCTGCGGGGCTTCTCGCGCACCGGCGGCGCCTTCCTCCTCCTCAATCCAACGCTGCACGGCCTCGATGGAGGCATTGGTCGAGCGGAAGACGTACTTCTCGCCGATTACGTCATACAGGCCGGTGCGTTTCATCAAGTCCAGAACCTGGGCCTTGATGCCGGCGATCACCAGCGTCATGTCGCGCTCCCGCAGGCGGCGCGCCAGCTGGCGGATGGCTTCTTCCCCGGATGCGTCGATCTCGTTGATGCCCTTGGCCACGATCACCAGGTAGCGCGCGTCCGGGTGTCTGGCCGCCAGGTTGAGGACGATATCCTCGAAGTACGCCACGTTGGCGAAATACAGGGAGCCGTCGAAGCGCATGATGCAGTACTTCTCGGTGGTTTCCAGGCCGTAAAGCTGCGCGTCGCGCAGGGTGCCGTCCTCGTAGCGCGCCAACTCGGACACCCGGGGATGCATGCGACGGTACAGGAACAGCACGATGGCCAGCCCCGCACCTGCGATGATGCCGAGGTCGAGATTCGGGGCCACCGCCAGCGTGGCGATGAAGGTCACCACCGCCGCAATGCCGTCGTGCCGGTGAGCCTGCCACGCATGGTGGATGGCCTTGAAGTTCACCAGTCCGATTACGGCCATCATGATGATGGCGGCGAGTACCGCCTGGGGCAGGTGGTACAGCAGCGGTGTCAGGAACAGGAGCGTTACGAGCACCACCATGGCCGTGATCACGGACGACAGGCCGGAACGCGCGCCCGATGTGAGGTTGACCGCGGATCGGGAGAACGATCCGCTCACAGGGTATGCCTGGCTTACGCTGCCGACGATATTGGCGAGGCCCTGACCCACCAGTTCCTTGTTGGGGTCCAGCCGCTGGCCGGTCTTCGCGGCCATGGCCTTGGCGATGGCGATGGCCTCGGTGAACCCCACGAGGGCGATGATGAAGGCGGACGTGATCAGTGCGGTCAACGTGTTCCAGCCGAAACTCGGCATGCTCAGGCTTGGCATGCCCTGGGGAACATGGCCCACCACGGCGCCGCCCCCGTCGAGCATCAGCCGGTCCTCTGTGGAGCCGGCGATGCGCCATCTCGGGCCATGGGGTGTGGCGTCTTCGGGTAGGGCGCCGACCTGGTAATACACGCCCGGCTCGCCCCGCACCGCGCGGAGTTCCACCTGGCGCAGCCGGCGCTCCAGCAGTTCGGCGCGGTCGCGGGTCTCCACCGCCTCGAGGCGGGTAAGGTCGATATGGTGGCGCAGGTTCAGGGCCTCCACACCCGAAAAGGCGCGAAGTTCCTGCTCCATGCTGCGTATGGCATCCTCGATGGCGTCGGCACGCTGATCGTAGAGACGCGCATCACGCACCAGTTCGCGAATGTCCGCATCGGCCACCGCGTCCAGGGCAATCTCCTGCTTGCGTTCGAAGCCGATGCCCCAGCTGATCAGGATGGATACGGCGACCACCAGCAGGATGCCCGGCAACCGCGGGAAGTGGCGCTTCAGCAGCCACATGGCCGCAATGGCCCCGAGGCCCATGAGCAAGGTGGGCAGATGGGTGTCGCCGATGCGCAGCAGCATGTTCCAGATGTTGATGAGGAACGCGCTGTCGGTGTCCAGAGGCAGGCCGAAGAGCTTGTTGAGCTGAGACAGACCGATGATGATGGCGGCGGCATTGGTGAAGCCCACGATCACCGGGTGGGAGATGAAGCTGACGAGGGCGCCCATGCGGAACAGACCCAGCGACAGCTGGATCACGCCCACGAGCAGGGCCAGCACGATGGCCAGTGCTATGTAATCCGCGGACCCCTCCGCGGCCAGGGGTATCAGCGCGGTGGCTGTCAGCAGCGACACCACGGCCACCGGTCCCGTGGCCAGCTGATTCGACGAACCCCAGAGGGCGGCCACCAGCACCGGCAGGAATGAGGCGTACAGCCCGTACACGGGCGGCAACCCCGCCAACTGGGCGTAGGCCATGGACTGGGGCACCAACACCAGAGCCACCGCGATGCCGGCCATGAGGTCGGCACGCACGTTGTCCCTTCTCATGGGGAACCAGTCGAGAAACGGGAGGAATCGTTTGATCATGTGGCTGTTCGGGTTCCTTTAAGATCCTGTACGTCCAGGCACGGCGGTGCCCTTTATCCAGAGCGCGGCCCATTGTTCCACCGGCACCGCAGATTACGCGGACAGACCTCTGGCTGTGCCCTCACCAGGACTTGCGATGCTTGGGCGCCTACCCGGCCTGCCTCGCAGGCATAGGACGGCCGTGCACGGTCGTGGGACAGCGGGCGCGCCCGCCCCTATGGCTACGCTTCTCCTGGAAGACGACGGCGCCAGACTGGCCGGAAGGCCACAATCATTCGCGATCGTTGGTGAGATACACGGGCCACCCGTACGCGGAGTCCCGCCTCACCCGACCATACTGCAGGACAGGGACGCGCTATATTATCAAATTCTGATCCTTCGGGAATCACCGGGCAGTTGAAACCGGGGGACTGATGCTCCCCGCGGACAGCGGCGTCGGGTTGAGGAGTTGGCAGATGGCGGAATACCTGTTCGTGTACGGAACGCTTCTGGGAGAGGCGCCGGACCCGACGGTAAACCGGGTGGTGCGGCAGTTCTGCGAGGACGCCGGTGCGGCAACCGTCGCCGGACGCTTGTACCGGCTCGGTTGGTATCCCGGGCTGGTCCCCGGCAGGGGTGATGGTTCCGGGCGCATCAGCGGTCGGTTGTTGCGTGTCAGGGCGCCGAAACAATGTTGGCCGGTGCTGGACGCCTACGAGGGATGTGATCCGGAGGCGCCGGGGCGCAGCGAGTTTGTGCGCAGGAAGCTGAAGGTCAGCCCGGCATCGGGTAATGCGGACATCGACGCCTGGACCTACGTCTACACCGGCCCGCTGAGTCGCGGCGAACCCATCGACCGCTGGCCAACGTAGTCTGGTATTTGACTGCGCGTTTCAACCACGAAGCGCACGAAGCACACGAAGATTTTTATGGAATGATGGATCTGGTGGTCACTGCCTGCATGGGCAATTGACCCGTCTATCCGGGACATGGAAAGTCCACCTTTATGACTCTCGCAAAGCCGCGAAGCCCGCCAAGAAGACCGTAAGTCTTACAAAACCCTCCTCTTGAAAGAGCCAATCATTCCTTTGCGGGCTTCGCGCCTTCGCGAGAGGAATGTCCTTTTCTTCGTGTGCTTCGTGCGCTTCGTGGTTAAAACGCCGTTGGGGTTCGCATGGCTCACCCCAACCTACGCACGGCGATATGTCCGTTCCACGTAGGCGTCCACCAGGGCTTGGAATTCTTCGGCGATGTGATCGCCCTTGAGGGTGACGGTCTTTGCGCCGTCTTCGTAGACGGGGGCCACGGGGACTTCGCCGGTGCCGGGGAGGCTGATGCCGATGTTGGCGTGCTTGCTCTCGCCGGGGCCGTTGACCACGCAGCCCATCACCGCCACGGTCATCTCTTCCACGCCCGGATGAGTCTTGCGCCACTCGGGCATGCGGTGGCGGATGTAAGTCTGGATGTCCTGCGCGAGCTGCTGGAAGTACTCGCTGGTGGTGCGTCCGCAGCCGGGGCAGGCAACCACCGAGGGCAGAAAGCTGCGGATGCCCATGCTCTGCAGGATCTCCTGGGCGACGATCACCTCCTGTGTCCGGTCACCGCCCGGTTCCGGGGTGAGCGAGATGCGGATGGTGTCGCCGATGCCCTGTTGCAGCAGCACGGCCAGCGCTGCCGTCGAGGCCACGATGCCCTTGACGCCCATGCCGGCTTCCGTGAGCCCCAGGTGCAGGGGATAGTCGCAGCGTGCGGCGAGATCCGTGTAGACACGGATCAGGGGCTGCACACCGCTCATCTTGCACGAGAGAATGATCCGGTCGTGGGGCAGGCCGATCTCTTCGGCCCGTGCCGCGCTGTCCAGCGCCGAGGTGATCAGCGCCTCGCGGGTCACGTCCTCCAGCTCCATGGGTTCGGCCCGTGCGGCGTTTTCATCCAGCAGGCGCGCCAGCAGATCCTGGTCCAGGCTGCCCCAGTTCACGCCGATGCGCACGGGCTTGTCGTAACGGCAGGCGATCTCGATCATCTGCGCGAACTGGGTGTCGCGCTTCGCCCCGCGGCCCACGTTGCCCGGGTTGATGCGCAGCTTGGCCAATGCCTCGGCGCAGGCGGGGTGTTTCGCGAGCAGCTTGTGCCCGTTGAAGTGAAAATCCCCCACCAGTGGGACGTTCAGGCCCAGGGCGTCCAGCCTCTCGCGGATTTCGGGTACCGCGGCAGCGGCCTGTTCATTGTTTACCGTCACCCGCACCAGCTCCGAACCGGCACGCGCCAGTTCCGCCACCTGCACCACCGTGCGCATCACGTCGGCGGTGTCGGTGTTGGTCATGGACTGGACGGCGACGGGCGCATCGCCGCCCACGGTGACGGGGCCGATGCGAACAGGGATGGTCTTGTGACGCCGGGGATGAGTGGTCATGGAAATCCGGGAGGCGAGAACGTCAATAACCCATTCTAACGCATGCAGGGCTCAGGGAGCGGGGCCTGTCGGCTTGTCGTTCACATCGAAAGCTGCAGGATCAGCGTTGCCACGGAGAAATACATGAGGATACCGGCGATATCCACAACGGAGGTGATCAGCGGTGCGCTGGCGGTGGCCGGGTCCAGGCGGAAGCGGGCCAGCATGAAGGGCAGCAGCATGCCGATCATGCTGCCGATGACGACCACCAGCACCATGGAGATGGCCACCGCCAGCCCCACCTGCGGACCCCCCAGCCAGACGCCCGCCGCCCAGACCGCCAGGCCCATGGTGAGCCCGAGTGAGAAGGCCACCAGCATTTCCTTGCCCCACAGTTTCAGCCAGTCGCGCACCTGTACGTCGCCGGTGGCGAGGGCGCGCACCATGAGCGTGGATGCCTGCGCGCCGGCGTTGCCGCCCGAGGCGATGATCATGGGTAGGAAGAAGACCAGTGCCACCACCTGTTCGATGGCTGCCTCGAAGATGCCGATGGCCGCGCCGGCAAACATGTTCACGAATACCAGGATGATCAGCCAGCCGATGCGCTTGCGATAGAGCAGGGTGGTGGTGGCTTCCTTGATGCTCAGGTTGAGGACACCCACGGAGCCCATCTTCTGGAAGTCCTCGGTGGTCTCTTCCTCCACCACGTCCATGATGTCGTCGACGGTGATGATTCCCGCAATCCGGCCCACGGAATCCACCACGGGCAGGACTTCCAGGTCGTAGTGGCGTATCAGCCGCGCGGCCTCCTCCTGATCCTCGTCCGCGGGGATGCTGATCACGTCCGGTTGCATGAGCGTGTCCAGGGTTGCGGAAGGGCGCCCCAGCAGCAGGTCCTGCAACCGCACCCATCCCACGATCTGTCCATTGTCGCTGGTCACGAACAGGGAACTCAGAGTCTCTCCCTCCTCGGCCTGGCGGCGCACGTGGTCGAGACACTGGCGCACGTCCCACTCCGGACGCAGCGCGACAAACTGCGGTGTCATCAGGCGCCCGGCGCTGTCCTCCGGATAGGAGAGCAGTGTCTGGAGGACTTCCTGGTCTTCCCGAGGCAGCATGTCCATGAGCAGTTCGGTGTGCTCGTCGGGAAGTTCTTCAAGCAGTGCCGCGGCGTCATCGTAGGAAAGCTGCCCGATAATCTCGGCTTTCTCGTCATCGCTGAGATCATCGAGCAGTTGGGTCTGTTGTTCAGTCGACAGATAGGCGTAAACGGAGGCCGCACGTTCGGGAGGCAGGCGGTTGAGCAGGGCAGTCCAGTGAGTGCGTTCGAGGGTGGGCAGGACCTTGGCCACGTCAGGATCGGCCATCCCCTCAAGGATGGAATCCACGGACTCCCAGTCTTGCGCCGCCACGAGGGCCGCGATGTCCGGGGTTTCAGCCTGATCGGTAGTGGCGTTGTCTGTCATCGGTTGCCTTGCTTCAGTTCAGTTCGACTGACCATCGCTTGAAGTGTCGATGTTTGCCTACGGTATCGGGATATGCAGCAGCCACACGGCGATACTGAAGTAGATCAGGATGCCGCCAAGGTCCGCGACCGATGTCACCAGCGGGGCGCTGGCAGTGGCCGGGTCCAGACGCACTCGCGTGAGGATGAACGGGAGCAGCATGCCCACCAGGCTGCCCATGACCACCACGCCGGTCATGGCCAGTGCCACCACCACCGCGATCTCGGGTCCGCCCCGCCACAGGCCAAGCGCGGAGACTGCCAGGGCCATGGTGACACCGAGGCTGACGGCGACTGCCAGCTCCTTGCCCAGCAGGCGCAGCCAGTCGGGCAGCTCCACGTCGCCGGTCGCCAGTGCCCGGATCATGAGCGTGGCAGACTGCGCGCCGGCGTTACCGCCACTGTCGATGATCAGCGGCAGGAAGAACACCAGCACCACCAGGGCCTCGATGGTTTCCTCGTACTGTGAAATAAGAAACCCGCCGATGAGGTTCAGGAACACGAGGCCCAGAAGCCATCCGATGCGCTTGCGGTACAGCAGCGAAGGACGGGCATCGCGCAGGCTCAGATTGACGAGGCCCACGCCGCCGATTCTGTGGAAGTCCTCGGTGGCTTCCTCTTCCACAACGTCCATGACGTCATCGACCGTAACAATACCGAGCAGCACATTGTCTTCGTCTACCACCGGTAGAACTTCCAGGTCATAGTGCTGCATGAGGCGTGCGGCCTCCGCACGCTCGGCCGTGGCATTGAGGCTGATCACCGGGCCCTGCGAGAGCGTTTCGACCGGGTCCTTCGGACGTCCGCGCACGAAGCGTTCCAATGGGATGCCCGCCACGAGATGGCGCTCCTCGTCAGTGAGGAACACGACGTGTACGGGTTCACCCCGTTCCTTCTGCGTGCGCATGTACTCAAGGCAGCGTTCAACGGTCCAGTCGGAACGCACCGAGACAAACTGGGGCGTCATCAGACGCCCGACGCTGTTGTCGGGATAGCCAAGGAGTGTCAGGGCGCGGCGGATGGCGCGAAACGGCAGGAGACGCAGCAGGCGACGCACTTCATCCCTGGGCAGATCCTCGAGCAGCGCCGTGAGGTCGTCGGGCAGCATCTCCGAGAGGATGTGGCGCGCATCATCCGCGGAGATGTGCGCCAGCAACTGGTACTGATAATGGGGATCGAGGTAGGAGAACACGTCCACCTTGCGCCCGCGCGGCAGGGCGGCGAATACCCGGGGGATCTGCGTTTCGTCCAGTTCCATGAGCGCATGGGCGATGTCCTGGATGCGCATCAGGTCCAGGAGATCACGCAGGCGCGATGGGTCCTCTCGCTCCAGCAGTTCGCGGATCTCGATGAGGTAATGCTCGAACTCGTTTTCCATGCCTCGATCTCCAGATTGGAGGGCGCAGGAAGGCTCGTGACGTCAGGCCGAGGGACAGCGCGACGCTCGTGTCCGGCGGCGGAAGAACATCGCTGCCGAACGGGCCGATCTCTTGGAAACCGGGGATCCGGGGCGCCCGAAGGGCTTGGTGCGCCAGGATTCTCCGCCTCCGCCTGCTCTTGCCTGCGGGAAACGGGCCTGGACGTTGAGGGGTCTAGGCGGGGCTTACCGCAAGGCGTAGTCAGTTAAGGTACAACTGGAACTTTCCAAGGTAACGTGACCTCTCGTATCAAACAGGGCCGATTATATAGTGACGCCTTGGAGGGTCAAGTGAGCGCCGGGTTTGCGGGTCTAACGGTAGGTATGCGGCGATAGGGGGAACGGGGTGGAAGTAAGAAGTGGGAATGTGGAAGTAGGAAGAAAGTCACTCTTTTGAAGGATAGGGGAATGGCGCCGCTTCGAGACGGGCACTGGATGGGATACACCTCATGTCTGCAATCGCACAAACGCCTGCCCGGGAGAACCTGATCCGCCTGGAAGACGTGTGCCGGTGTTTTCGCGAGGGTGAACATGCCCGGTGCGTGCTGGAGGGCGTCAGTGCGGGTGTCGCGGCGGGGGAGGTGGTCGCCCTGCTGGGGCGCAGCGGTTCGGGCAAGTCCACCCTGCTCAATCTCATTGCCGGCATCGACCTGCCGGATTCGGGGCGCGTGGTGGTGGACGGGCGGGATATCGCCGCCATGGATGAGCATACCCGCACGCTGTTCCGGCGCCACCGGATCGGATTCATCTACCAGTTTTTCAACCTGATATCGACGCTGACGGTGGCGGAGAACGTGGCGTTGCCCCTGGAACTGACGGGGCAGGCGGACAGTGGCCGGGTGCGCGATCTGTTGCAGCAGGTGGGTCTGGCGGACCGGGCCGATGAAGATCCGGATCGGCTGTCCGGCGGAGAGCAGCAGCGCGTGGCGCTGGCCCGGGCTCTGATCCACGAGCCGGCCGTGCTGCTGGCCGACGAACCCACGGGCAACCTGGACGCCGAGTCGGGCGAACAGGTGATGCAATTATTAACGCGCATGGTCCGCGAGCGCGGCGCCACGTTGGTACTGGTGACCCACAGCGCCGAGGTCGCGGCCGTGGCGGACCGGGTCTGGCGCCTCGCCGATGGTCACATCACCGATGAGGAGCACGTGCCGGCATGACCCTGCCTGCCCGCGCCCTGTGGCGAGACGCCCGGCGCCATCCCTGGCAGTGGATCCTGGCCGTGCTCGGGGTGGCGCTGGGCGTGGCCGTGGTGGTGGCGGTGGACATCGCCAACCACAGCGCGTCGCGGGCCTTCGGCCTGTCGCTGGAGGCGGTCTCGGGACGCGCCACCCACCAGATCCTGCCCTCGGGCCCGGCCGGGCTCGACGAGCGCCTGTTCACGGAGCTTCGCCTGGGCGGCGTTCGCCCCAGTGCGCCGGTGGTGGAGGGGCACGCGCGCATCCGCGGCGAGACGTTCACGCTGCTCGGACTGGAGCCGTTTTCGGAGGGCCCCTTCCGGGAGCACCTGGCGGGGTTCCTGGATGCCGATGTGCGCGGCCTCATGGTGGGCCGTAACCGGCTGGCGCTGAGCGAGGGGCTGGCGCAACGTCTGGGTGTGCTGGAGGACGACACCGTGACGCTGACGGTGCCGGCCGGTGAGGTGGTGCTCACTGTGTCCGCGGTGCTCAGCAACGGGGCACCGGGACTCGACGGCGTGCTGCTTACGGACATTGCCACGGCCCAGGAACTGCTGGAGCGCGTGGGCCGCCTGGATCGCATCGACCTGATTTTTCCGCGAGACGCTGTTCCGGACAAGGCGCTCGCCGACCTGTTGCCGGAGGGCGTTCGCGTGGAGGAGGCCGGTGCCCGGGAGGCGTCCGCCCGGCAGCTCACCCGGGCCTTCCACATCAACCTGACCGCCATGAGCCTGTTGGCCCTGCTGGTGGGCGGTTTTCTTATTTACAACACGCTCATGTTCGCCGTGCTTCGCCGCCGACCGCTGCTGGCGGCATTGCGGGCGCTGGGCGTAACCCGCGGGGGCGTGTTCCGCCTGGTCATGACCGAAGCGCTGGTACTCGCCCTGCTGGGCGGTATACCCGGGTTGCTGCTGGGCGTGCTCATCGGGCAGGGGCTCGTGCAGATGGTGACCCGCACCATCAACGATCTGTATTTCGTGCTGGCGGTGACCGCCTTGCACGTGCCTGTCTGGCTGCTGGTGAAGGGGCTGGCGCTGGGGGTGGGCGCTGCGCTGATTGCCGCGCTGGGTCCTGCCCTGGAGGCGGCGCGCACCCGGCCGCGGGAGGGCATGCGGCGCTCCTCCCGTGAACGTCGCGCCGGATCGCTGGCGCCCTGGCTCGCAGCGGCGGGGATCGTGCTGATCCTACTGGGCTACGCGCTGGTGGGGTTCAGCACCCGCGGTCTGGTGATTGGATTCGTGGCCCTGTTCTTCATGATCATCGGCTACAGCCTGCTGGTGCCTTTTGCGGTGCGGAGCATCTCCCGGCTGCTTGGCCGACCCATGGGTGCGGTGCTCGGTGCGCCCGGACGACTGGCAGCCCGCGGGCTGGGTGCCGCGCTGAGCCGCACCGGTGTGGCGGTGGCGGCGCTGACGGTCGCCGTGTCGGCTACCGTGGGTGTGGGTGTGATGGTGGACAGCTTTCGCACCACCGTGCAGGTGTGGCTGGGGCATACATTGCAGAGCCATATCTATGTGAACTCCGCGGCCCCCGGCGACGCGCAGGCCGGCTCGCTGTTGCCGCCGGGCGTCGTGGAGCGGGTGGCGGCGCTGCCTGAGGTGGCCGCCTTCAGCACCGGGCGGCGTTTTAAGGTGGCATCCGACCTGGGGCCGGTGGAACTGTTCGTGCTCAAGCCCGCGCCCGCCAGTTACGAGGGCTTCCGGTTCCGTGCCGGAGACCCGGCGCGTGCCTGGTCCGCCTGGCGGGCGGGCGAGGCGGTGCTGGTGTCGGAACCCTTCGCCTGGCGTTACGGGGTGTCGGTGGGTGATGCGCTGACCTTGCACACCCCCGGAGGTGATCGATTGTTCAGCATCGAGGGCGTGTATCAGGATTACGGGTCCCAGCGAGGCGTTGTGCTGATCCCACGGGACGTGTTCCGGGAACACTGGGACGTACGCACCGAAGGGACACAGGGCGTGTACCTTGCCGACGGCGTGTCCGTGGAAGCCGGTGCCGCGGCGATTCGCGCCGCGCTCGCCGATCTGCCGGAACCGGTTCTGGTCACTTCCGCAGCGGAGATCCGCGAGACCTCCATGACCATCTTCGACCGCACGTTTGCCATTACGCACGTGCTGCGCATGCTCACCGTGGGCGTGGCCTTTGTGGGCATTCTGAGCGCGCTCATGGCGCTGCAGTTCGAGCGTGCCCGGGAGTTCGGGGTGTTGCGCGCCACCGGCATGACGCCGGGTCAGGTCACCGGGCTGGTGAGTCTTCAGGGCGCCCTGCTGGGTCTCGCCGCCGGACTGCTGGCCATTCCGTTGGGCCTGATGATGGCCGACGTGCTCATCGACGTGATCAATCGTCGTTCGTTCGGCTGGAGCATGGTGCGCACTGTGCCGGCGCCTGTGCTGCTGGAAGGCGTCCTGCTCGCGGTGGGTGCCGCGCTGCTGGCGGGGCTGCGGCCCGCGTGGCAAACGGGCCGGGCGCGGCCGGCGGATGCGTTGAGGGAAGAGTGATGGAAGTGGGAAGTGTGAATTGGGAAGTGAGAAGGGCCCCCACCCTGGCCCT
>NZ_MVBK01000011.1 GCF_002000365.1 Thioalkalivibrio denitrificans
CCTGCCCGGCTGCGCGAGGCCGGGCTGGACGACGCCGCCCTCGACGTGCTCCAGGGAGACCCGCCTGCAGGCGTGAGCGCGGACCTGACCTGGGCCCGGGAACCGCAGCACCACATCCTGACCCCCGACGACCCCCGATATCCACCCTTGCTGCGCGAGATCGGCGCACCGCCCGTGGTCCTGTACGTCACGGGCAACGTCGAGCTGCTGTGCGATCCCCAGTTGGCCATCGTGGGCAGCCGCCACCCGACCCCGGGCGGCGCCGAGACCGCCCATGCCTTCGCGGCGCATCTGGCCCGCTCGGGCCTGGTGGTGACCAGCGGCATGGCCCTGGGTATCGACGCTGCCGCGCATCAGGGCGCCCTGGATGCCGGCGGGGCCACGGTGGCGGTGATCGCCACCGGGCCCGACCGGGTGTACCCGTCGCGTCATAGGGAACTGGCTCACCGCATCGCGGCCTCGGGGGCGCTGGTGACCGAGTTTCCCGTGGGCACGGGCGCCCGGGCCGAGCATTTCCCGCAACGCAACCGCATCATCAGCGGCCTCTCCGTGGGAACGCTGGTGGTGGAGGCGGCGGTGGGCAGTGGCTCGCTGATTACCGCCCGTCTGGCCTCCGAGCAGGGTCGGGAGGTGTTCGCGATCCCCGGATCGATCCATAATCCGGTCGCCCGCGGATGCCACAGGCTGATCCGACAAGGCGCCAAACTGGTGGAAACAGCCGACGACGTGCTGGAGGAACTGGCCACTACACTGTACCCGGCGGTGTTTGACTCCGGATCGGAACCCGCTTCCGAGCAGGCGTCTCAACACATTGATTCAGATGAGGATTCTGATCACGTGCTGCTCCGTGAGGCCATGGGTTTCGACCCGGTGACAGTGGATCAGCTGGTCTCGCGCACCGGATTGACCGTCGAAGCCGTTTCCTCCATGCTCCTGCTCATGGAGCTTCGCGGCCAGGTGGCTTCTCTCTCCGGCGGACGTTACATCCGCCATCAAGCCGGAACCCCGAAATGAAAGAAAACGTACTGGACGTGCTGATGTACCTGTTTGAAAACTACGTTGACGAGGAGACCGATATCGAACCCGACCGGATTCAGCTGCAGGACAAGCTGCTCGAGGCGGGGTTTCCCGGCGAGGAGATCGACAAGGCCTTCGACTGGCTGGAGAATCTTGCCGGCCAGGAGCCGCCCATGGGCGGCATCGTCAACGGCACGGCCCTGCGCGTCTACACGGAGAAGGAATCCGAGCGTCTGGACGCCCGTGCCCGGGGCTTCCTGCTGTTTCTGGAGCAGAACGGCGTCCTCGAAGCAGCCACCCGGGAACTGGTGCTGGACCGGATCATGGACCTGGAGGCCGAGGACATCAGCCTCGATCAGCTCAAGTGGGTCACCCTCATGGTGTTGTTCAACCAGCCGGATCAGGAGGCCGCCTATACCTGGCTGGAGAACATGATGTTCGACACCCCGCCCGAGTACCTGCACTGATGCCGATCCAGGGACGCAGGACACCCGTCCATGAGTAAACATCTGGTCATTGTAGAATCCCCCGCCAAGGCCAAGACCATCGAGAAGTACCTGGGACCCGATTTCCAGGTGATGGCCTCCTACGGGCATGTGCGCGATCTGGTGCCCAAGGAGGGCGCCGTAGATCCGGAACACGGGTTCCGCATGAACTACCAGGTGATCGACCGCAACGAGCGCCACGTGGACAACATCGTCAGGGCGCTCAAGAAGGCCGACAGCCTTTTGCTGGCCACCGACCCGGACCGCGAGGGCGAGGCCATTTCCTGGCACCTCCACGAACTGCTCAAGGAGCGCGGCGTCCTGAACGGCAAGGACGTGCGCCGGGTGGTGTTCCACGAGATTACCCAGCGCGCCGTCAAGGAGGCCATCGAACATCCCCGCGGGCTGTCCTTCGACCTGATCAACGCCCAGCAGGCGCGCCGCGCGCTGGACTACCTGGTGGGCTTCAACCTCTCGCCGCTATTGTGGAAAAAGATCAAGCGCGGGTTGTCGGCCGGTCGCGTGCAGAGCCCGGCGCTGCGCATGATCGTGGAGCGCGAGGAGGAGATCGAACGCTTCGTCCGCCGCGAGTACTGGACCCTGGAGGCGGACCTGGACAAGAAGGGCCAGCCCTTCAGCGCCAAGCTGCACACCCTGGACGGCAGGAAGCTGGACCAGTTCGACATTGCCGACGAAACGACCGCGAACCGGGCCCGTGACACGCTGCTCGAGGCCGCCGACGGGCGCCTGCGCGTGTCCCGCGTGGAGAAAAAGCAGCGCAAGCGCAACCCGGCACCGCCCTTCACCACCTCCACGCTGCAGCAGGAGGCGGTGCGCAAGCTGGGGTTCTCCGCCAGCCGTGCCATGCGTGTCGCCCAGCAGCTCTACGAGGGCATCGACCTGGGCTCGGGTCCCATCGGTCTCATTACCTACATGCGTACCGACTCGGTCACGCTGGCCGGCGAGGCCATCGCGGAGATCCGCAGCCTTATCGGTCAGCGCTACGGACGCGACAAGCTGCCCGAGCAGCCGCGCCAGTACAAGACCAAGGCCAAGAACGCCCAGGAGGCCCACGAGGCCGTCCGGCCCACCTCCGTCATGCGCATCCCCGACGAGGTGAAGCGCTACCTGACGACGGACCAGTTCCGGCTCTACGACCTGATCTGGAAGCGAACCGTGGCCTGCCAGATGACGCATGCCACGCTGGATACGGTTTCGGCGGACCTGGCCGCCGGCAGCGAGCGCCACCTGTTCCGCGCCTCCGGTTCCTCGGTGCGCGACCCGGGCTTCATGGCCGTATACCAGGAGGGCCGGGACGACGTCGCCGACGAGAACGACGAGCGCGTTCTGCCGCCCCTCGAGGAAGGCGATATCGTCCGCCTCGGGGAACTGCGCGCCGAGCAGCACTTCACGGAGCCGCCGCCCCGCTACACGGAGGCGAGCCTGGTCAAGGCCCTTGAGGAATACGGTATCGGACGGCCCTCCACCTATGCGAGCATCATCTCCACGCTGCAGCAGCGTGAGTACGTGGAGATGGACAGCAGGCGTTTCATTCCCACGGACATCGGGCGCATCGTCAACGCCTTCCTGACCCAGCACTTCACCCAGTACGTGGACTACGACTTCACCGCCCGCCTCGAGGACGAACTGGACGAGATCTCCCGGGGCGAGAAGGAGTGGGTTCCGGTCATGGAGGGTTTCTGGGATTCCTTCAGGGAGCAGGTGAAGGAGAAAGAGGCCACCGTCACCCGGGCGGAGGCGGTGCAGGCCCGCGAACTGGGCATCGACCCCAAGAGCGGCCGGCCGGTGAGCGTGCGCATGGGCCGCTACGGGCCCGTGGTGCAGATCGGCACCAAGGACGACGAGGAGAAGCCGCGCTTCGCCGGGCTTCCCCCGGGCCGCAAGATGGACGACGTGACCCTCGAGGAGGCGCTGGAGCTGTTCAAGCTGCCGCGGGAGCTGGGCGAAACACCGGAAGGCGAGCCGGTCCTGGTCAACATCGGGCGCTTCGGCCCCTACGTGAAATTCGGCAACCGGTACGCCTCGCTCAAACCCGAGGACGACCCCTTCACCATCGAACTGCCCCGCGCCCTGGAACTGGTGGCGGAGAAGAAGGAGGCGGACGCCAACAAGTACATCCGGGTGTTCGACGAAGCCGGCGTGCAGGTGCTCAACGGGCGTTACGGACCCTACATTACCGACGGCAGGAAAAATGCCCGCATCCCCAAGGACCGCGACCCGAAGAGCCTGACACTGGAGGAATGCCAGGCACTGCTGGCGGCGGCACCCGAACGCAAGGGCCGCCGGGGCGGGGCAAAGAAGAAGGCCGCGCCCGCCGGGAAGGCAGCGGCCAAGAAGGCTGCGCCGAAGAAGAAGACTGCGAAAAGCAAGAAGGCAGCCACAAAGAAGAAGACCGCGAAGAAATCCTCCACGGGCAAATCCGCGGCCAAGCAGCCGTCGGACGCCCGCGAGTCGCGGACCGGCGTCTCCCGCTGAGGCGCCCCCATGCCCCGAATCGGCCGGCTCATCCACAGCGTGCACAAGGCGGCCGCCGTGATCCGGGCCGGCGGGATCATTGCCTATCCCACGGAAGCCGTTTACGGCCTGGGCTGCGATCCGCAGGACGGTATCGCCGCGGCGCGCCTGCTGGCCATCAAGGGGCGGGATCCCGGCAAGGGCCTGATCCTGATCGCCGCCGATGCCACCCAGTTGGAGCCTTACCTGCTTCCCCAGGATCCCGGGATCACTGCGCGGGCCCATGCCGCCTGGCCTGGCCCGGTGACCTGGCTCTGGCCGGCGCGGGAGACGACGCCCTGGTGGCTGACGGGTGACCACGACACCCTCGCCGTGCGCGTCACCGATCACCCGCTCGCCGCCGAGTTGTGCCGCCTCGCCGGCCCCATCGTCTCCACCAGCGCCAACCTCTCCGGGCAGGACCCCGGGCGCAGCGCGGTCGAAGTGGACGCCCAGCTGGGTCCCCTGCTGGACGGCATCCTGGAAGGCGACGTGGGCGGGCGCGACCGCCCCAGCGAAATCCGCGACGTGCGCACCGGCGAAATCGTGCGGGCCTGATCGGGCTTGTGTTTGACCACGAAGCTCACGGAGGTCACGAAGAAAGGCCGAAAGACAGTTTCTCTCGCGAAGACGCAAAGCCCGCCAAGAAGATCAAAGAAGATCTTTTAGAACAATAAAGAGAAATGCGTAGGTTGGGGTGAGCTGCGCGAACCCCAACACAGTGGGCGGGCATCAGGGATCGTGTGTTGGGGTTCGTTTCTCACCCCAACCTATCTGCCCTCGGATTTTCTTGGCGAGCTTTGCGTCTTCGCGAGAGAACAGATCTTTTTCTTCGTGCCCTTCGTGAGCTTCGTGGTTCAAACAGCCTTTTCGGATCCCAATGGGCGAAGATGCCGCCGGTAGCAGCGCAGGGCGCCGATGAGGTTCCAGAGCAGATAGAGCGTGCTGGCGGTCCAGGCGAGGCCGGCGGGCCAGGGGGGGAGTGCGAACAGCACGGACAGGCACAACAGGGCCAGCGCCGTGGTGTAGAGCCACCACTGGATGCGCGCGTGGCGCTGCGGGATGACCTGCTTCATGTTGGGCAGGCCGCGTTGCCCGAGGCCGGCCTCCTGGTTGCGGTTGGTGAGATGCAGCCAGACCAGGAACGGCACGATCTTGTAGAGCATGCCGTTGACGGCCGCGGTGGCGAAACCCGCCAGAAACAGCGCGCCGATCAGCACCTCCAGACGCGGGTCCGGGCGCACCAGCCAGATCATCCAGGCCAGCGCCGCCAGCAGCATTGACACCATGGCCACCCGCCAGAAATCCAGGGTCGGGTCCGATATCCGGCGGCGGCGACGATGCTGAAGCCAGAGGGTCATCCCGGCGAACACCGACAGCACCACCGCCAGCGCCGCGGACAGCCACGGCGAGGGCCACAGGCTCCAGGCCACCAGCAGGGCTGCCAAAAGCGGCACCAGCGTGCGGCGCAGACCGCGGGGATAGGGGGACGTGAGCTGGAACATGGGCACCACCTGGTAGGCCACGCCCATGATGAGCCCCGCGATCCAGAGGATGGCCGCCCAGCCGATGTGCAGGCGGGTGACCGGGTGCGCCACGGGCGCCTGCCATCCGGTACGCCACAGGAGCCACACGGCGAATGTCGCACTCACGGCCAGTGCCAGCAGGGCCAACGCCATGGCCGGGATCGTGTCGTGACGGGATCCGGAGCGCCACAGGGCGCTGCCGCACGCCACGACAAACAGGGCAACCGCTGCCGCCAGCAGCACTGCTCCCGCCTGCAGGGCCCACGGTCCGCCCAGCCCCATGCCGGCCACCAGCAGCACCGTGCCGGGTATCCACAGCCCGTATAGCGCAACGCTCACGCGCGCGGCGGCCGGGACGGGTGCGCCGGCCAGCACGGGCAACAGCTGCTGGAGGGCCCCCAGCATGATGGTGCCCAGAAAGCCCAGTGTCAGCAGGTGCGTGAGCGCCAGCATCTCCCGGGTCCAGCGGGTGGCGAACAGCTCGGCCTGCCCGAACAGCAGGACCAGCGCGCCGGCCAGCAGGAATACCGGAGCGGAGATGAGAAAGGGCATGGGCACGCGCAGGGGCGGCGTTTGCCCGAGGCTCAGGGCGCCGACGTTCATCTAGCTGTGTAACCCCAACAGGTTGTTCACAGGTAAAGCGTAGGAGGCTCTGGCGAAGGAGCGAAGCATATCCTGCGATGCTGATTGTAGGAGCCCGGCCCTCCGGGCGAACGCAGCACGGGTACAACGCCGGTTCGCTCGGAGGGCTGAGCTCCTACAATTGGCCCTGCCTGCCAGCAGCTCACCCCGGATGAACAACGTATTGAGAGACCGCAAGTATCGCGATCCCCGGTGAGATATGCGGGCTATTCCCGCCAGTGTGGCAGGGCGGAGGCGGCAGCCTCCGCGGCCCGCTGCGCGGGCGTGTCATCCTGTCGCCAGATGAACACCTCGCAGTCTTCGCCATGGCGGCGGGTGTCGCTGGCGAAACCCTCCGAAGCCAGCCACGGATACAGGTGCACGGGCCGCATGCGGTGGTGCATGCGCAGGTATTGACCCTCCCGCAACGCCAGTGCCGCCTCGATGGCCCGCTGCAGCGGCTCCGGCGCTTCCAGCGCCGACACGTCCAGCAGGACTTCGCCCATCAGGCGTCCTGCATGCGGGCCAGCAACGCCTGACGGCTGCCCGCAAGCATCCGGTCGGTCATGGGATAGAGCATCTGTTCCTCCTTGGCATTGTGCTGCTGCATCAGGATCAGCAGCGTCTCCGCCATGCCAAGGTAGTCGTCGAAGCGGTCTTCCGCCAGTGCCCCGCTCATGTCCTCGAAAAGCTGGCGCATCTGCTCGTGCTCATGGCGCATCACCGCCGTCGGCCCCATGCGGCTCCCGGAGGCCTCTTCGAAGGCGGGAAAGAGGATCTCCTCCTCCATGCGCAGGTGGTGTTCCATGGCCTCGACGAATCGGGCGTGGGCGTCCGCGGTCCCGCTGTCACGGGCATCGGCGGCCAGTTCCGCGGCAGCGAAGAGCTCGTCGCAGCGGCCGTGATCGTCGCCCAGGTACTGGCTGAATGTGGTCATGGCGGTTCCTCCGTAGCCCACAAGGTATCCGAGTATAGAGGTCGGGTACTTGACCGGGATCAAGCGGTGGTTGTCGGGACACGACACGAGGATGTACCGTGCTGCTTCAATTTCAATTGCACAGACCGCCGCAATGACCGATCGAGTCGCCATCGAACCCGTCATCGATTACCTGACCGGCCTCCAGGAGCGCATCTGCGAGGGTATCAAGGCCGCCGACGGGGACGGCGCCTTCCGCGAGGATACCTGGACCCGGGCCGAGGGGGGCGGGGGGCGCAGCCGGGTGCTGGCCGAGGGCCGGGTGTTCGAACAGGCGGGCATCAACTTCTCCCATGTGGCCGGCGAAAGCCTGCCACCCTCGGCGACGGCGCATCGGCCGGAGCTGGCCGGTCGCCGTTTCCAGGCGACAGGCGTGTCCCTGGTGATCCATCCCCGCAATCCGTACATACCCACCTCCCATGCCAACGTGCGGTTCTTCATCGCCGAGAAGGACGGCGCCGAGCCGATCTGGTGGTTCGGCGGCGGATTCGACCTGACACCCTACTACGGCAACGACGAGGACTGCGGGCACTGGCATGCCGTGGCGCGCCGGGCCTGCGAGCCTTTCGGCGAAGACGTGTACCCTCGCTACAAGAAATGGTGCGACGAGTATTTCTTTCTCAGGCATCGCAATGAACCGCGCGGCATCGGCGGGCTGTTCTTCGACGACCTCAACGAATGGGGTTTCGAGAAAAGCTTCGCCTTCATGAAGAGCGTGGGCGATCACTACCTGGATGCCTACCTGCCCATCGTGGAGCGGCGCAGGGATACGCCCTACGGGGAGCGGGAACGGGATTTCCAGCTGTATCGGCGCGGCCGTTACGTGGAGTTCAACCTGGTGTATGACCGCGGCACCCTGTTCGGACTGCAGTCGGGCGGGCGCACGGAGTCGATCCTCATGTCCCTGCCCCCGCTGGTGCGTTGGCGCTACAACTGGCGGCCGGAACCGGGTACGCCCGAAGCGCGCCTGTATGAGCACTACCTCAAGCCGCGCGATTGGATATAACCCGGATCGTTCACCAAGGTGCCTGCTGACGTCGGTGGTTGTTTGAACCACGAAGGCGACGAAGGAAAAGAATTGTTCTCTCGCAAAGACGCAAAGCTCGCCAAGAAAACCAAGAGAACATCTATGAAAACAAACGTAGAAAATGCGTAGGTTGGGGTGAGCTGCGCGAACCCCAACATGATTGGCGGGGATCAGGGATCGCATGTTGGGGTTCGTTCCTCACCCCAACCTACCTGCTGGGCGTGAGGAAGGCGAGATTCAATATTCAAGGGTCCGTGGCAGGCGACTTACATGGCGGCCACCTGAAGCCCAGTCCTTGTCAACTTTGAATCTTGAATCTTGAATCTTGAATCTTGAACTTCGCCTTCCCCCTCAGTGAATCGTGTCCACGGGTAGGTCGGGCATATCGGGGGCAGCGGCAGCGACCGATGCCGGGGCCCGGGCCAGTGACACGGGGCGGGGGGCGGCCACCGGCGGGCTGATGTGATGGCCCTGGACGAAATCCACGCCCATCACCCTGAGTGCCTTCAGGACTTCATCGCATTCCACGTATTCCGCCACGCTGGTGAGTCCCATGGCGTGCACGATGTCGTTCATGGCGGCCACCATGGCCCGGTCGGAACTGTCTCTGTGCAGTTCGCGCACGAACTGGCCGTCGAACTTGACGATGTCCACCGGCAGCTGCTTGAGGTGCGAGAGCGAGCAGAAGCCGGTACCGAAGTCATCCAGTGCGAAGCGCACGCCCAGCAGGCGCAGGGTGTCGATGAAGCCGCGGGCCGCGGCCAGGTTGAGGATGGCGCATGTCTCCGTGATCTCGAACACCAGGCAGGTTCGATCCACCGTGCTCTCCTGGATCATGTGCTCGATTCTCGACAGCGTGGCCGGATCGCTCAGGGTGCGCCCCGAGAGGTTCACGTTGAGGACCACGTTGCGCCCCTCCGTATGCAGGGCACGCAGTTCGCGCAGGGCCCGGGCCACCACCCGCACGTCGATCTCCGGCATCAGACCGAAGCGTTCCGCGACCGGGATGAATGTCCCCGGCAGCAACAGGTCGCCGTTGCCGTCGTCCAGTCTCAGCAGGACCTCGTATTGCTCCCGGGGATACGGTTCCGATCCGCCCTGGGTCGCCACGATGGGCTGGTATCGCAACACGAAGGCGTCGCGCTCCAGTGCGTCCCGCAGCCGACTCGCGTAGTCCAGATCGCGGCCCATAAAGGCACGCATGTCCTGTTCCGGTTCGTAGACGTGCAGCTGGTTGCGCCCGCCCTGCTTGGCCAGGTGGCAGGCCACGTCGGCGTTGGCCAGCACGTCCGCGGCCGTTTCCGAGCCGCGCCCCAGCCAGGCCGCGCCGATGCTGATGTTGAGCCGGAAGTTGCGCTCCGCCACACGGAAGCTGGTCTCGTGCAGCAGGCGCCGCAGGCCCTCGCTCACCGCGTGCAGGTTCTCGATATCGGTCTGCGGCACGATCGCGGCGAACTCATCGCCGCCCAGGCGCGCCAGCACCACGTCGTCACCCAGGTGCGCGCTGAGGCGCCGGGACACCTCCATCAGCAGGCTGTCACCCACGGTATGCCCGGCGGTATCGTTGACGTACTTGAACCGGTCCAGGTTGAGCAGAAGCACCGCGCTCTGCAGACCGGTGGACTGGCAGCGGGCGTGTTCCGCCTCCAGTGCGCGTTCCAGGTAGCGGCGGTTGTACAGGCCGGTGAGTTCGTCGTGTTCCGCCTGCCAGTGCAGCTGGGCCTCCATGGCCTTGCGCTCCGAGATGTCCTGGAAGGCCACGACGGAACCTGCGTGTCCGTAGGACTCCTCAAGCGGACGGATGCTGCCTTCCACCGGTATCAGCCGACCCGACTGGTGCCGGAATACCGTCTCCCATCCCGCGTAGACGCTGCCCCGGGCATAGGTCTGGCTCAGGGGACAGCGTTCCGGCAGCACGGGGTGACCGAGGCGGTTGATGCCGTGGAAGATTTCGTGTGCCGATCGGCCCAGGACGTCCTGTGTGTCTTCGATGCCCAGGATGCGGCAGGCCGTGGCGTTGATGAACGTGATGTTTCCCTGCCGGTCGACCCCATAGATGCCGTCGCCCGCCGACGTGAGGATGGCCTCCAGGCGCGAGCGGCCCGCCTCCGCGGCCTTGTGCGCCAGGATGGAGCGCCACAGGGCGCCGATACGCGCCAGGAACAGGCTTTCCGCCTCGTTCTTGAACAGGCACTCCACCGCCCCCGCCTCCAGGCAGTTGCGGATCACCTCGTCGTTGTACACGCCCGTCAGCACCGCCAGTTCCATGTGTGCCGTGCGCGGATCGGCGCGCAGACGGGCGCACAGCCGGTCGCCGTTCTCCTCCGGCATGAAGTAATCCACCACGGCGAGATCGAAATCGCCCCGGGACGCCAGTTCGAAGGCGGCCGCCGGGTCGGCACAGGATTCCACCTGGTAGCCCTCGCGCGTCAGCAGGCGGTGGTAGAAGAACCGCACGCTGTGGGAGTCATCCACGAGCAGGATCCGGATGCCCCGGTCGCCGCGGGCCGGTTCAACGGTCGACGGTTTGAGCAGCAGTGACAGGGTACCGCCGGCCTCGTGGTGGTCGTCCCAGGGCACGACGGCCGAGAGCCGCCGCTCCTGGGCCCACGCCACCAGGGAATCACCCAGTTCCTGGGCCAGCAGCACGACGGCGAGATGGGCGTTTTCGGGATCGCTCAGGCAGGCCAGCAGCCGGTGTGCTGCCTCGCTCGGAACCACCGGCCAGCCGAGCAGGACCCCGTCAAAATCCGGAGGGGAGGTCCTGTCCATGAGGCGCGCCAGCGCAGCGGCGGGGCTTTCGAACGCCACGGGCTCGAACCCGTGCCGTTCCAGCCCGCGGCACAGGATGTAGCGTAGCGTTGTCGACTCCTCCACCACGACGATGCGTTGCATGTCGCGCCCCATCTTCCTCAGGTAATCCCTTGAATTATGTCACATACCATCTGTCCACCGGCAGATCCCGCGACCCCTTTTGGGCCAGTGCGCCGACGGACGGTAGTGCGGCCCTATTGAATCACACGTCTCTCTTGCTCAAATGGTTCCCGCCAATCAACAGGATTCGTCACGTTGGTGGTCCGACTGCCGAACACGCGATGCACGACAAGCGGCGTTCCGCTATCCTGTCGCTGGCCGCCGAGGGCGGCTGTCCAGCCCCCCGGAGTTCCCCCGATGCCCCAGTACAACGGTTACTTTCCCCTCTCACGGCCCCGGCGCATGCGCCGCGACGCGTTCTCGCGGCGCCTGATGCGCGAGCACCGGCTCAGCGCCGATGACCTGATTCAGCCCGTATTCGTGCTGGAGGGCAGGGGGCGGCGGGAGCCGGTGCCGTCCATGCCCGGTGTGGAGCGTCTGTCCGTGGATCTGCTGTGCCGGGAGGCGGAGGCCTGCGCCGCGCTCGGTGTGCCGGCCATGGCGTTGTTTCCCGTCACCCCCCCCGAGGCCAAGAGCGACGACGCCGCCGAGGCCTACAACCCCGAGGGGCTCGCCCAGCGTGCCGTGCGTGCCCTCAAGGACGCCGTACCGGACATGGGCGTGATCACGGACGTGGCCCTGGACCCGTTCACCACCCATGGCCAGGACGGACTCATCGACGAGACCGGCTACGTGATGAACGACGAGACGGTCGAGGTGCTCATCCAGCAGGCCGTGTCCCATGCGGAGGCGGGCGCCGACGTGGTGGCACCTTCGGACATGATGGACGGGCGCATCGGTGCCATTCGGGAGGCGCTGGAGGAAGGGGGCCACATCCACACCCGCATCCTGGCGTACTCCGCCAAGTATGCGTCCAGTTACTACGGCCCGTTCCGAGACGCGGTGGGGTCCGCGGCGAATCTCGGCGCCGGCAACAAGTACACCTACCAGATGGACCCCGCCAACAGCGACGAGGCCCTGCGCGAGGTGGCCCTGGACCTGGAGGAGGGTGCCGACATGGTCATGATCAAGCCCGGCATGCCCTACCTGGATATCGTGCGCCGCATCAAGGACGAATTCGGTGCGCCCACCTTCGTGTACCAGGTGAGCGGCGAGTACGCCATGCTCAAGGCCGCCGCGCAGAACGGCTGGCTGGACGAACGCGCCTGCATGCTGGAGGCCCTCACGTCCATGAAGCGCGCCGGCGCCGACGCCATCCTGACATACTTCGCACGCCAGGCGGCCGAGTGGATTAAAGACAGTGGCTAGTCTCAAGTGGCAAGTGGCAAGGAAAATCAAGGGCCGTTCCCCTCTCCCTCAGGGAGAGGGCTGGGGTGAGGGTGGTGTTCCTTGCCACTTGCCACTTGCCACTTGCCACTGAATTTATGGATTCCTACGCAGTCATCGGCCACCCCATCGGCCACAGCAAATCCCCCCATATCCATGCGCTGTTTGCGGAGCAGACCGGGCAGGCCATGCGCTACGGGGCGGTGCTGGCGCCGCTGGACGGGTTTGCGGATACGGTGCGCCGGCTGGTGGGCGAGGGGTATCTGGGCTTCAACGTCACCGTGCCGTTCAAGGGCGAGGCCTTCGATCTGGCGGACCGGCTGACGGATCGTGCTCTCAGGGCCGGTGCCGTGAACACGCTCAAGGTGGAGGATGACGGCCGGCTGCTGGGCGAGAACACCGACGGGGTCGGTCTGGTCGCGGACCTGACCCGCAACCTGGGCATGGAACTGAGAGGCCGGGAAATCGTCTTATTGGGCGCGGGCGGCGCGGTGCGGGGTGTCCTGGCGCCGCTCCTGGCCGAGGCCCCGGCCGGGCTGCACCTGGCGAACCGTACCGGCAGCCGTGCCGAGCGGCTGGCCCGCGATTTTGCTGAACTCGGACCCGTCACGGGCGGGGGGCTGGACAGTCTTGCCGGGCGTCGCGCCCATCTGGTCATCAACGGCACCTCGGCGGGTCTCGATGACGAGGTGCCGCCCTTGCCCGACGACCTGTTGCATCCGGGCGCGAACTGCTATGACATGATGTATGCGGACCGGCCCACGGCCTTTCTGCGCTGGGCAAAGGCACATGGTGCGGGGCGCACGGCGGACGGACTCGGCATGCTGGTGGAACAGGCGGCGGAGTCGTTCGCACTTTGGCGTGGCGTACGTCCCCGTACCGAGCCCGTGATACGTGCGCTGCGGCCGGTTCAGCCCTGATTCATCAATGAGATTCAAGATTCAAGATTCAAGATTCAAGATTCAAGGTTCAAGGTTCAAGGTTCAATGGTTTGGGGCACGCACCCTTGAATTTTGAATCTTGAATTTTGAATCCCGAGCTTGAACCGCCTCTACCGGAGATATCCATGAAGAAGCTGCTCGTCACCCTTTTTGTCGCCGGCGTTGTCGTGTTCACCGGCTGTACCACGACCGACCCGTATACCGGCGAGCAACGCACGGCGCGCGCCACGCAGGGCGCCTTGATCGGCGCCGCTGCGGGCGCTGTCATCGGCAATGTCACGGGACGCCGGGATCGTACCAAGCGCGCCATGATCGGCGCGGGCATCGGCGCGCTCGCCGGTGCCGCCGTGGGTAACTACATGGACCAGCAGGAGGCCGAACTGCGGCAACAGCTGGAGGGTACCGGGGTGAGCGTCACCCGCGACGGTGACAACCTCATTCTCAACATGCCCGGCCACGTGACCTTCGACGTCAACCGCGACGAAGTGAAATCCGAGTTCTACGAGGTGCTCAACTCCGTGGCCATCGTGCTCAAGAAGTACGACAAGACAGCCGTCGAGGTGGCAGGCCATACGGACAGCACCGGGACCGTGGAACACAACATGGGTCTGTCGCAGCGGCGTGCCGACAGCGTGGCCCGCTATCTCGCCGGCCAGGGCATTCAGCCCGTGCGCATCGATACCATCGGCTTCGGGCCGCACCGGCCTATCGCGGACAACAGCACCGTCGAGGGCCGCGCGCTCAACCGGCGCGTGGAACTGACCCTGATCCCCCTGACCTGATCACCGGCAAATACGCCCCGGCGCGCCTGCGAGGTGCGCCGGGGTGTTTTCGTATGCGCAACGGGTGCTCAGCCCGCATGACTCGCGACACCGGGTGACACGATGTTGTCTATTCTCAGGGTGTACGCAACCATCGGGGAGTACCGGTCATGGATCGCAGAACCGCAGGCAATGTCGTCATCGAATGCGTCACCGGCGACATTGTTCGTCAATCCGACATGGACGCCGTCGTCAACGCAGCCAACGCCGAACTGCGCCCAGGGGGCGGCGTGGCCGGGGCTATCCATCGCGCGGCGGGGCCGAGCCTCGATGAGGCATGCCGCGAGTTCGCGCCCATCGCACCCGGCGAGGCGGTCATCACCAGCGGATATCAGCTCCCCAACCGCTTCGTGATCCACTGTCTCGGCCCCGTCTACGGACGCGACGAGCCGTCGGATGAACTGCTGGCCGCCTGCTATCGCAATGCCTTGCGGCTGGCCGAGCAGGCGGAGATTCGCGGGGTCGCGTTTCCGGCGATCTCCACGGGCGCGTTCGGCTTTCCCATGCAGGCGGCCGCACGCATCGCGATAGGCACTGTTGCCGGCGAGGCGCCGGACCTTCACTCGGTGCGTCATGTGCGCTTTGTGCTCCATGATCCGAAGGATCAGGCCCTGCACGCCACCATTCTCCGGGAACTGGTCAAGTAACGTATCTCCGGCTCACGGCAGCCCTGGAGGAATCAGCGATGAGCGGCAACCGGCCGCAGATGACCCTAACGCCCTGTGACAGGCACCTGGCCCTGTTCACCGACCTGTACGAGTTGACCATGCTGCAGGCCTTCTACGAGGAAGGCATGGAGGCGCAGTCGGTGTTCAGTCTGTTCGTGCGCAGGCTGCCCCCGCAACGCAACTTTCTGCTCGCCTGCGGGCTGGATTCGCTGCTGGGACAGCTGGAGGCGCTGCGTTTCGAACCCGAGGACCTGGACTGCCTGGCATCACTGGGACCGTTCTCCCGGCGCTTTATCGAGCGGCTCGCCGACCTGCGCTTCACCGGTGACGTGTACGCCGTGCCCGAGGGCACCCCGGTGTTTGCCAATGAACCGATCCTGGAAGTGGTGGCGCCCCTGCCCGAGGCCCAGCTGATCGAAACCCTGGTGATGAACCAGATCAACCTGCAGACGGTGCTGGCGTCCAAGGCGGTGCGACTGGCGATGGCGGCGAACGGCCGCCCGGTGCTGGATTTCGGTGCGCGGCGCATGCACGGGCTGGATGCCGCCATCAAGGGGGCGCGTGCCTTTCACATCGCCGGAGTGGCCGGCACGTCCGACGTGCTGGCCGGGCGCCTCTACGGCCTGCCGGTGCGCGGCACCATGGCACACAGCTACATCCAGGCGCATGAGTCCGAGGCCGCCGCGTTCGAGGCGTTTGCGCGGCTCTACCCCGAAACGGTCCTGCTGGTGGACACCTATGACACGCTGGACGGTGTGCGTGAGGTCATCCGACTGGCCGACAGGCTTGGGGACGATTTCCGGGTGCGTGCGGTGCGGCTGGATTCCGGGGACCTGGGCGCGCTCTCGCGGGAAGCGCGCGCCCTGCTCGACGCGGCCGGACTCGGACGCGTGGAGATCTTCGCCAGCGGCGGCCTGGACGAGCGCGCCATCGATGCGCTGCTGGCCGGCGGCGCGCCCATTGACGGCTTCGGGGTGGGGACGAGCATGGGTGTCTCCAGCGACGTACCGGACCTGGACATCGCCTACAAGCTGGCCGAGTACGACGGGAAGGGGCGACTCAAGCTCTCCAGTGGCAAACCCATTCTGCCCGGGCGCAAGCAGGTGTTCAGGACCGTGCGCGATGGTTTTCTCGCGGGCGACGTGATCGGGCGCTTCGAAGAGGACCTGCCGGGCGAACCGCTGCTGGTGAAGGTGATGGCGCACGGCAGGCGCCTGGACAGTCACGAACGGGACCTGGAACGTCTGCGGGACCACGCTGCCGCCTGTATTGCCACGCTGCCCGAGTCCCTGCGCGGGCTCGAGCCTGCCGAGCCGCCCTACCCGGTCAGCGTCAGTGACGCGCTCGCCGAGCACCAGCGGGCGGTGCGCGACGCGATCGCGAGGCGGTCCTGATACGATCGTGATGGCCGCGGAGGGCGCGCAGGAAGCATCCCCGTGTTGTCGGGGAGAGCTCTGTCATCAACCCGATCCTCCCGCCTGTTCCGAAGGTTCCGGCGGGCACTGATACGATGAAGGAGGCGTTTCCATGCCAGCTATCCAATTCAGAGCCGGTGACGCACTCATCCTCGTGGATCCCCAGAACGATTTCTGTCCCGGGGGTGCTCTGCCCATCGAGGGCGGTGACGGCATCATGCCCGAACTCAACCGCTGGATCGATGCGGCGGTGGCCGCGGGTGTGCCGGTGTTCGCCTCGCGGGACTGGCATCCCGAGGGGCATCTCAGCTTCGAGTCCCAGGGCGGGCCGTGGCCGCCCCATTGCCTGCAGGACACCGAGGGGGCGGCGTTTCATCCCGCGCTCAAACTGCCTGCATCGGTGATCAAGGTCACCAAGGGCGTGCGTTTCGACCAGGACCAGAACTCCGCGTTTGACCAGACCGGTCTGGCCGAAGAGCTGCGCCGGCACAACGTGTCCCGTGTGTGGGTCGGCGGGCTCGCGCAGGACGTGTGCGTTGCGGCCACCGCGCTGGACGGCCGCAAGGCCGGCTTCGACGTGGTGCTGATCGCCGAGGCCACCCGTCCGGTGACACCGGAGGGTGGCCGTGAATCCATGCAGAAGATGCGCGAGGCGGGCGTTCAGGTGACGTCGGATGCCTGAGCGTCCGATGCAGGTGCGCCTCATCGCGCTCGAGGAGGTGGTGGCCGCCTGCGACCGACTGGCGCGCGCGGTGCTCGATAGCGGCTTTCGGCCCGACACCGTGGTCGCCATCGCCCGGGGCGGCTTCATGCCGGCACGCTTCCTGTGCGATTTTCTGGGCATCTCCACCCTCATGAGCATCAAGGTGCGCCACTACGAGGCCGGTGGGCAGCGCGCGGGCGACGCCGTGGTGGACTGTCCGCTGGGCGGCGACGTTTCCGGCCGCAAGGTGCTGCTGGTAGACGACGTCAACGACAGCGGCGAGACGCTGCGCGCTGCCCTGCCCTACCTGCGTGATCTTGATCCTACCGACCTGCGCAGCGCCGTTCTGCACGAGAAGTCCACCACCGCGTGTTCGGCGGACTTCACCGCCGAAGTGATGCGCCAGTGGCGCTGGGTGCTCTATCCCTGGGCGGTGGTGGAGGATGTCGGACAGTTCATCCGCGACATGGACCCCGTGCCCGACACCATGGATGCGATCCGCGCTGCACTGCAGGAGAAACATGATCTGACCCTTTCCCCGCAACAGCTTGATCGCGTCATTCGCTATAACCGGCTGCGGGTCAAGGCTTCTGTTTAACCACGAAGCTCACGGAGAAACCCAGAAAAGAATTGTTCTCTCGCGAAGACGCGAAGCCCGCTAAGAAAATATTCAAGGATTGCTCTTTAGAATATCGCCAGTTCGATAGGGCGGGCTGTGCCCGCCGATACAGCTCGGTCCCGCGGGATCAGGCGGTAGCCACGGGCCGCCCTATGTCGTGCAGGTCGGGCGGAGCGAAGCGAACTCCGACCTGCGACAGCAAGCATTTCTTGGCATTTCTTGGCGGGCTTCGCGTCTTCGCGAGAGAACAACGCTTTTTCTTCGTGCCCATCGTGAGCTTCATGGTTAGAACAGCCTTTCAGGCTTAGCGACCCATGTGCCGGTTCTTCAGCCGAACGTAGTGCTCGGCCGAGTAGTGCAGGTACTCGCGTTCACGGTCCGTGAGTTCGCGGACGCGGCGTGCCGGGCTGCCCTGCCAGAGATAGCCGCCTTCCAGTTGCTTGTTGGGGGTGACCAGGCTGCCGGCGCCGAGCAGCGTGTCCGGGGCGACGACGGCGCCGTCCATGACGATGCTGCCCATGCCGATCAGGCAGCGATCGCCGATGGTGCAGGCGTGCAGCACCACCTTGTGCCCCACGGTCACGTCGTCTCCGATGGTGAGCGCCAGCCCACCGGGCACGAAGCGGCTGTCATGGGTCACATGCAGCACCGATCCGTCCTGAATGTTGGTGCGCGCGCCGATTACGATACGATGGATATCTCCACGCACCACCGTCATGGGCCAGATCGAACTGTCTGCCCCGATGGTCACGTCCCCCACCACCAGCGCCATCTCGTCCACCCACGCACTGGCGTGAATGTCCGGCACATGCCCCTCAAACGATCGAATCATTCATCTCTTCCTTGCCACTTGAGACTTGCCACTTGCCACTGCCTCACCGCAGGGTCACCAGCTCTTCCGCACTCGTAGGATGCAACGCCACCGTGTCGTCCAGATCCCGCTTCGTGGCGCCCATGCGGATGGCCACGGCAAAGCCCTGCAGCATCTCGTCGGCACCGGGGCCGATGATGTGTGCCCCCACCACCTTCTCCTTCGCACCCACCGTGACCAGTTTCATGGCGCTGGCCACCTTGCGCTCCGTGAGCGCGTGAAACATGCCGGTGAAGCGGGTCGAGTAGACCTTGACCGCCGCCCCGTGGGTTTCGCGTGCCTCGTCCTCGGTGAGCCCCACGGTGCCGATGGGCGGATGGCTGAACACGATGCTGGGGATGTTTTCGTAGTCCAGGCGGCGCTCCGGCTGCCCGCCGAACAGGCGGTCCGCGAGGCGGCGCGCGGCGGCGATGGCCACGGGCGTGAGTGCGGGTGCGCGGGTCACGTCGCCCACCGCATAGACGCCCTCCACGTTGGTGTTCTGGTATGCATCCACCGGTATGTAACCCTCGCCGTCACGAATGACGCCCGCCGCCTCCAGCCCAAGCTTGTCGGTGTGGGGTCGGCGGCCCACGGCCCAGATGACGGCGTCGAACTCGCCACCGCACTCGCCCTGTTCGCATTCCAGCGCGATACCGCCGGGGCGCTTGTGCAGCGCGGAGATCGTGGTGCCGGGCAGGATGTTCACCCCGTCGGCGAGCATCTGCTCCATCAGGGTGTCGCGCAGCATCGCGTCGAAATTGCGCAGGAAGGTCTCGCGGCGCAGGTACATGCTCACCCGGGAGCCCAGTGCATTGAGCACCCCGGCCAGCTCCACGGCGATATAACCCGCGCCGATCACGGCGACCCGTTCCGGCTGTTCCTCCAGGGCGAAGAATCCGTCCGAGTCGATGCCCAGTTCCGCCCCCGGCAGGTCCGGGATCAGGGGCCGACCGCCGACACCGATGACCACGTGCTCGGCGCTGATGCGCCGCTCGCCCACCGCCAGCGTGTGTGCGTCCAGAAACCGGGCTCTGCCGGGGATCTCCGCGACCTCGGAGTCCTCCAGGTAGGTGTGGTACCAGGTGTTGATGGCGCTGATGTACGCCTCGCGCTTCTGCACCAGTTCCCCCCAGTCGAAGCCGCGACGGTCCACGTCGAAACCGTAGTCAGCCGCATCGTGCAGGTTGTGCGCCAGCTCCGCCCCGTACCACATGATCTTCTTGGGCACGCAGCCCGCGTTCACGCAGGTGCCGCCCAGCCGGTCGGCTTCCACCACCGCGCAACGGGCGCCGTGCCGGGCCGCACGCTCGGCCACCGACAGGCCGGCGCTGCCGCCGCCAATGGCGATCAGGTCAAAGTGTTCGGACATGGGCTCTCCTCGGGAGCAGGGATTCGTTTGATACACTTTACGGCCCCTGCAACCGGAAGCGAAAGCCCATGCCCCACGCCCTTGAACGACTCAAGGCGTATGCACTCCTCGTTCGACTGCACCGCCCCATCGGGATCTACCTGCTGCTGTGGCCGACGCTTTGGGCGCTGTGGGTGGCGGCCGAGGGGTGGCCGCGGACCGACGTGCTGCTGATCTTCGTGGCCGGCGTGGTGCTCATGCGCTCCGCGGGCTGCGCCATCAACGACTTCGCCGATCGCAACATCGATCCCCACGTGGCGCGTACCCGCGAGCGCCCTCTCGCGGCCGGCCTGGTGTCCCCGAAGGAGGCGCTGGGCGTGGCGCTCGCACTGTGCCTGGCGGCGTTCGTGCTGGTGCTGTTCCTGAACAGGCTCACCATCCTGCTGTCTCTGGTGGCGGTGGTGCTCGCGGCCAGCTACCCGTTCATGAAGCGGCTGCACTATCTGCCCCAGGTACACCTGGGTGCCGCCTTCGGCTGGGCCGTGCCCATGGCCTTTGCCGCCCAGACCGGGGAGTTCCCGCCGACCGTGGCCTGGCTGATGTTCATTGCCACGGTGCTCTGGGCCACGGTGTATGACACGTTCTACGCCATGGCTGACCGCGAGGACGACCTGCGCCTCGGAGTGAAGTCCACCGCCATCCTGTTCGGCGAGTCGGACCGCATGATCACGGGTGTCCTGCAACTGCTGCTGCTGTGGTGCCTGTGGCTGGTGGGCCGCGAGGCCGGTCTCGGGCTGTGGTACTGGCTGGGCCTTGCCCTGGCGGCGGGCTTCGCCCTCTACCAGCAATACCTGATCGTCGAGCGCCAGCCCGCGGCGTGTTTCCGCGCATTTCTCAACAACCACTGGTTCGGGGCTGCGGTGTTTGGGGGGGTGTTCCTTGATTACGCGCTTCGCGCGTAATCAAGGAAGGATGAAGGTGGAAGGATGAAGGATGAACCCAGAGCGTAACCCCCGATTCCCCTCCCCTCATGGGGAGGGCCAGGGAGGGGTGGTTTCATTCCACCTTCATCCTTCCGCCTTCAACCTTCCAGAGGGGATGGTTTCATTCCACCTTCATCCTTCCGCCTTCGACCTTCCAGGGGGGGTGGTTTCATTCCACCTTCATCCTTCCACCTTCAACCTTCGCACGGGCTACGCCCGTGCGAGCACCCACACCTCCACCCTTTCCACCCCCGCCCTTTTCAGCACCCGCGCAATCTCGTCCACCGTGGAGCCGGTGGTCATCACGTCGTCCACCAGTGCCACGCTGCGCGGCGGGTGGGCGGCGAGCACAGGGGCGATCTCGAAGGCGTGGCGCACGTTCCTGCGGCGTTCCCGGCCGCGGAGGGTCTGCTGGGGCGGGGTGGGCACGACCCGCCGGATCAGGGCGGGTGCCAGCGGGATGTCCAGTGTCCGGGCAAGCGGCCGGGCCAGCTCGAGCGCCTGATTGAAGCCCCGCTCACGCAGGCGGCGTGGGTGGAGCGGCACGGGCAGGATCAGGTCCGGCAGGGGTGTGGGTGCCGAGAGCGCCTCGGTCCACAGTTGAGCCAGCAGCCGGCCCTGTGCGAGGCGTCCGCGGTACTTGAACGCGGCCACCAGCCGATCCAACGGCGGACCGTAGTGAAAGGCGGCCCGGGTGGCATCGAAAGGTGGCGGGCGACGCAGGCAGGCACCGCACACGGGGCCGGCCCCTTCGGGCAGCACGCGGGCACACAGACGGCAGCCGCGGGTGAACCAGGGCAACTCGCACCGGCACGGCGCGCAAATGTCCAGGTCGTCGTGCCCCGGTGCGCGGCACACCATGCACAGCGGCGGGTAAAGCACCCGCAGCAGCGTGTCCATCAGGCCCGCGGTCCATTGGGCCGTGTGCTTCAGTGTCGTGCCATCCATGTNNACATGGATGGCACGACACTGGTGTCCCTGTCAGCCTCATTGGCCTTCCTGTATATTGGCCGGCTCCGACGACCGACCACTCTACCACCCTGTCATTGCATGGCGAAGCGTGAACCCAAGATCGTGCCGGCGCGTTCCGCGCGGGCGGCGGCCCAGCTGTTTAATTACGGGAACATCGTTGCCGTCCTGATGCCGTTCCCGCTGATCATCTTCTGGTTCGGGGCCTCGATGCTCGTCTACGCAATGAACCGGCATCACCCCAACGAACGCGTGGGCTACTACACGCAGCAGGCGGCCTACCGGTTTTACGGGATCATCGGCGCGCTGATCGTGGTGGGCACCTTCTTCCCGCCCCGGGTAAGCTACTTTCTGGCCTATTGGGCGTTCACCGCGGCGGTGCTGATTCCGTGGTCCATCATCGACATCATTCGCATCAACCGGGAAGAATGGCAGGACGTTGTCATCCCCGAGGAGTAAAGGCATGAGCGACATCCGTCACGACTGGCAGGTGGAGGAGATCCTCGAACTGATGGGACGCCCCTTCAACGACCTTCTGTTCGCGGCCCAGTCGGTGCATCGCGCGCACTTTGATCCCAACGCTGTGCAGGTCAGCACCCTACTGTCGATCAAGACCGGCGCCTGCCCCGAGGACTGCGGCTACTGCCCCCAGAGCGCCCACCATGACGTGGCGCTGGAGCGCGAGCGCCTGCTGCCCCTGGACGAGGTCCTGGAGGCCGCGCGCAACGCCAGGGCCCATGGTGCGAGCCGCTTCTGCATGGGCGCGGCGTGGCGCAATCCCACGGACAGAAACCTGGAGCGCGTGGTCGAGATGGTGGAGGGTGTCAAGGCCCTGGGGCTGGAGACCTGTATGACGCTTGGCATGCTCACGGAGGCCCAGGCCCGGCGCCTAAGGGAGGCGGGTCTCGATTACTACAATCACAACCTGGACACCTCGCCGGAGTTTTACGGGCAGGTGATCACCACGCGCACCTACCAGGACCGGCTGGATACCCTGGCTCACGTGCGCGAGGCGGGCATCAGCGTCTGTTGCGGGGGCATCCTGGGCATGGGCGAGTCGCGGCGGGACCGGGCACGGCTGCTGCAGCAGTTGGCGAACCTGCCGAAGCACCCGGAGTCGGTGCCCATCAACAATCTCGTGCAGGTGGAGGGCACACCCCTTGCCGGGACCGAGGCCCTCGATCCCTTCGAGTTCGTGCGCACCATTGCTTGTGCACGCATCCTCATGCCGCGCTCCCACGTGCGCCTGTCGGCGGGCCGGACGCAGATGAACGACGAATTGCAGGCCCTGTGCTTCCTTGCCGGCGCCAACTCCCTGTTCTACGGTGACAAGCTGCTGACCACCCCCAACCCGGCCGAGAACCACGACCGGGCCCTGTTCGAACGCCTCGGACTGCATCCGCTGGAGGCCACGGACGATGGCGCGTCCTGCGAGAACTGCGGCGGAGAGGACATCCACGCGGCCTGACCCGGACCGCGCTTCGCTTCATCCGGGCTGCCGGGGTGAGGGTTGAAGGATGAACGCACCGTTGCTGCACTCATGAGCGACTTCAAGGACCATTTCGCCCCCGTGTCGGATGCCTACGGGCGTCACCGGCCCGGCTATCCCCCCGAACTGTTCGATTGGCTGGCGGGGCTTGCGCCCCATCGTCGACTCGCCTGGGACTGTGCCACCGGCACCGGGCAGGCGGCGGGCGAGCTGAGCCGGCACTTCGACGAGGTCCGCGCCACGGACGCCTCGGCACGACAGATCGACACGGCGGAGCCGCGACCGGGCGTCACCTTTGCCGTCGCCCCGGCCGAGGCCAGCGGCCTTCCCGACCACAGTGCGGCGCTGGTCACGGTCGCGCAGGCGCTGCACTGGTTCAATACGGATGCGTTTTACGCAGAGGTGTGCCGCGTGCTCTCCTCCGGCGGCGTGATCGCCGTCTGGAGTTACGGGCTTCTTGAAACGGGCGACGCGCGAATCGATGCGGCGCTTCTGAGCTTCCATGATGCGGACATGGGACCGTACTGGCCCCCCGAGCGCCGCCACGTGGTCAACGGTTACCGGGACCTGGCCTTCCCCTTCCAGCAGCTGGATACCCCCGAGTTCGCCATGCAGTGTCACTGGAATCTGGAGCAACTGACCGGCTACCTGGGTACCTGGTCCGCGGTCGCGCGTTGCCGCGACGCCACCGGAGAGGATCCGGTCGAGCGCCTGCGCTCAAGACTGGACCCGATCTGGGGCGATCTCGCCCGGGTGCGCCAGGTGCGCTGGCCGCTGGCCCTGCGGGTGGGGCGCGTGCCCTCCGCTGCTGCCCATGCGTGACCTGGCGGCGCAACTGGAGGCGCGCCGCAAGCAGGGGCTTTACCGTGCGCGGCGTATTCTCGAGGGGCGGCAGAAACCGCAGCAGACGGTGGACGGGCGCGAGGTCGTCGCGTTCTGCTCCAACGACTACCTGGGGCTGGCTGCGCACCCCAAGGTGGTGGCGGCCTTTCGAAAGGCCGCGGGGGTCTACGGGGTCGGCGCCGGCGCGGCCCACCTGGTGAACGGGCATACCCGCGCACATCATGCACTGGAAGAAGAGCTTGCGGCATTCACGAACCGCGAACGCGCGCTGCTGTTCTCGACGGGCTACATGGCCAACCTCGGCGTGGCCCAGGCGCTGGCCGGGCGCGGAGATCACGTTCTCGAGGATCGCCTGAACCACGCATCGCTGATCGATGCCGGTCTGGTGTGCGGCGCCCGCTTCCAGCGTTACCGCCACGCCACCGGCGTGGACCTGGCCCAGCGGCTGGCATCCCTGGACGCCACCGGTGAGCGCCTGGTGCTCACCGACGGGGTGTTCAGCATGGACGGCGACCTGGCGCCCCTGCCGGAACTCGCGCGCATCGCCGAGGCGCACGGCGCCTGGCTCATGGTGGATGACGCCCACGGGCTGGGGGTGCTGGGTGCCACCGGGGCCGGCAGTCTGGAGCATTTCGGGCTCGACGCCCGGCGGGTGCCGATTCTCATGGGGACCCTGGGCAAGGCGTTCGGCACGGCCGGCGCCTTCGTGGCCGGCAGCGAGGCGCTCATCGAGACCCTGATCCAGTCCGCCCGGACGTATGTCTACACCACGGCCATGCCGGGGGCGCTGGCCGAGGCCACCCGGGCCAGCCTGCGCATCGTGCAGGACGACACCAAACGTCGGGAAACCCTGTTCGCCCTGGTCAAGCGCTTTCGCGAGGGCGCCGCCCGTATCGGCCTGCGGCTCATGGACAGCATCACCCCCATCCAGCCCATCCTCGTTGGCGACAGCGCCCGGGCCATGGCCCTGAGCGATCAGTTGCTGGAGCAGGGGCTGCTGGTGCCCGCCATCCGACCGCCCACGGTGCCGGAAGGCACGGCGCGCCTGCGGGTCACGCTCAGCGCGGCCCATACCAGGGGTCAGGTGGATCGCCTGTTGGAAGCGCTTGAAACAGCCCACGAGGCTGTTGCGCCCGACTGAAACAAACACGACTCTCGTGGTTTTTTGGCAGGCTCCCTGCCCCGTCATCGCCTTGATTCCTCCGATTCGCGGGGCTAGGGTAAAAAAAGCAGGCATCAACCGATCCCCGGCACGCCCTGCGCTGCGAACATCGCAAACCCCAGGACGGGGCCGTTCCCAAACCCCCGTGACCCGGGTTCCCGCTCGTCGGACCCCGCGCGTACAACGGAGAGTCGCTTGATCAACGGTCGATCCCAGAAGCTGTCATTGCGTATTGCCTCCCTGTTTGCCGGATTGCTGGCGTTCATGGTGGTTTGGGCCGCACCAGTTCATGCGGAGGCACCGGCTCCGACCCTGAGCGTGAGCAATGATCTGGCCCGCGCCGGGTATTACCAGTTGCGCTGGTCGCTGGATGACGTGGACGTGGTGCACTACCGGGTGGAGGAGTCCACTGACGCCGACTTCCGCGAAACCGACGTGCTCTATGAGGGCGCCGACCGTGCCACGGTGATCAGCGGACGCAGCGATGGCACCTTCCACTATCGCGTCCGCGCGGAACTGGCGGACGGCACCCGGACGGACTGGAGCGACCCGCAGGCGGTGCAGGTGGCGCATCACCCGTTCGGGCAGGCTGTGTTCCTGTTCATCCTGGGCGGCGTAGTCTTTCTGGCCACCGTTATCCTGATCATCGCGGGCACCCGCGCCGACCGGCGCGAGAGGCAGCGCGCATGAAGTTCTTTGCCATGATCCCCGGGGTGACCCCATGAGAGTCCAGGAAACTGCTGTCCTGGATCCGGGTCTGGCATGGCTGCTGATCGCCATCTTCACGGCCTTGTACGTGGGCCTCGGCGTCTGGTTCGGGCGGCGCGACAAGGAGCTGGACCAGTTCGTGCTGGCCGGGCGCAAGGTGGGCCTGGCCGTGGGCACGGCCACCGCCATGGCCACCTGGGTCACCAGCAACACCACCATGATGGCGCCCCAGCTGGCCTACCAGATCGGCATCTGGGGCATGATCGGCTACGCCTTCGGCTCCGTGGGCCTGCTGCTGTTCGCCCCGCTGGCGAAGCGCATCCGCACCCTCATGCCCTACGGCTACACCAGCGGCGACTTCGTGCGCCTGCGCTACGGCAATCTGGGCTGGCGGGTGTTTCTCGCCATCTCCGTGTTCTACAGCTTCGGCTGGCTGGTGAGCCTCGGCATGGCCGGCGGAGTGCTGATCCATGCGCTGTCGGGCATCCCCTACTGGCAGGGCATGACGGTGATCCTCGCCGCGTGTGTCTCCTACACGCTGATCGGCGGGTTCCGGGCGGTCATCGGGACGGACTTCATCCAGTCCATACTGATCCTCGTCGGTCTGGTGGTGCTCGCCTGGCTGGTCATCGGCGGCGTGGGCTTCGACGAGATCCACGTGAGCCTGGAGCTGGAGCGCCCGGAGCTTCTCAACCTGCTCATGCCGGCGGCGATCATGTTTCTGTTCAACAACCTACTGTTCGGCGTGGGCGAGATCTTCCATTCCAACGTGTGGTGGACACGGGCCTATTCCTTCCGCAAGGGCGTGGGCATGTGGGCCTACGTGCTGGCCGGCATCTTCTGGCTGCCCATTCCCATCGTTGCCGGCTTCGTGGCGCTGGCTGCCCCTTCGCTCGGCGTGAACATCCCGGCGGCGGACATGGTGGGCCCCATCGTTGCCTCGGAGCTTCTGGGCCTGACCGGGGCGATCATCGTGCTGGTGATGGTGTTCGCGGCACTGGCCTCAAGTCTGGACTCCCTGCTGGCCGCCACCGCCATGCTGGTGGTGCGCGACATCTATCATCGCCATTTCCGTCCGCAGTCCTCCGCACAGCACCTGCGCACGGCCACCAAGGTCACCATTCTGCTGCTGGGCGTGATCGCCTGGCTCTTGTGTCTGCCGCGCATCACCACATTGGCGGAGTTGCTGCACTTCACCGGCGCGTTCGTGGCCAGCACCATCTGGCCCATCGCCGCCGGGTTGTACTGGCGGCGCACCAACCGCCTGGGGGCGACGGCCGCCATGGTGCTCGGCAGTGCCGCAGGCATCACCGCGTACTTCCAGATCGGCTTCTACGTGGCCGCGCTGGTCGGCGCGGCCGTGTCCATGGTGATCGTGCTGGTCACCACCTGGCTCAGGCCCCAGGATTTCGACTGGGAGCAGCTCAAGGAGCCGCCACCCGATGAACACTAGTGAGGATCGAAACGCATGGCCCCTGTAGAGTTCCTTGGATTCTTGGTGACGGTGGCCACCGTGCTCACCACCCTGTCGGTGTTTGTGCTGGTGGGGCTGTTGGTGCGGGATTGGGTGAAGGGAACCTTGTGGTGAGATTCTGTTCCGGGGCGTCTGTGGTCCGAGGTTGGCACCTGGGGCTGCCGGATTGTCTGCTGGAAAGGCAAGGGCCGACGTCAAAAGCCGAAGTCAAAAGCGCTTCGAACCCCGCTGCGCGGGGCTCGAGTTCCTTTCTTTGCTTGTCCAAAGAAAGGAACCAAAGAAACGACACCCGGAAGTCTCGCCCCTTCGGGGTGCCCTGCGCGCTGGGGCATTGCGGGGGGTCGATCGACAGGCCATCCATGGCCTGACGATCGACGCGCCGCATCCATGCGGCGCCCCTTCGGGCTTTTTCCCCGCAACACCCCCGTGCTCGGCGAGCCATACGGGAAAGGTCAAAACCCCCTCGTTCAGCATGAGCGAGGCACTTGGTCCTGGTGGCCTTGGGTTTCCCTGTAGGAGGCCGGCCCTCCGGCCGAACCAGGGAGGGCACGGAGATTAAAGTGGGCACCGAAATCAACATTGTTCCGATGTCACTCGAAGCGCTGTTGACCTTCTCCCCTATGGCGCACCGAGTAGCGCAGGCTTCGAGGGTATAAGCCCGAAGGGGCGCCGCAAGGATGCGGCGCGTCGGCACTCAGGCCATGGATGGCCTGTGTGCCGACCCCCTCGAAGCCGAGCAACGCAGGGGACCCCCGAAGGGGGTGCGACATCGGGGTGTCGTTCTTTTGGTTACTTTTCTTGGACAAGCAAGAAAAGTAACTCGGGCCGGCTGCAAGCCGGGTCGAAACGCCTTTGATGTTGAATTTCGTTTGGATCAACCACCAAGCTGGCTCGAAACGCCCTTTGAAATCGGCGCAGAACCCACCACCTAATCCCAGTCCATCACATCCACCACCAACTGCACGTCCTCCAGATATCTCAAAGCGGGGCGCGGCAGATCGATCACGTAACGGGCCCTGACCCCCGGCGGCGGGTCTTCGGTGTCCGGTTCACGGGTGATGGTGTCGTGGTTCTGCCAGCGATAGACGAAGGGCTTTTCGGCCTTCTCGTCACCCAGCGCCAGTTCCAGTCGGTCATCGAGAAAATGGTCGCCCTCGAAGCGTGACGTGGTGAACAGGCGCTCGCGCTCGTAGTGGGGCTTGATGACCAGGTCCACCACCCAGCGCGAATACTCGTCGCCCGAGGCCGCGCGATGGTCGCGGCGGCATTCCCTGTAGGCGAACAGGTAGCCGGTGTAGAGCACCGGGTCCTTCCCGCCCGAGGGCACAAACGTGTCGCCCGCTTCTGACAACGATATCTGTTCCGCGGTGAATTCGCGCTCGTTGCGCATGTCCAGGTATCCGGCGAGTCCACGGATGCTGATGCCTACCTCCACCGTGAGGTAGCGCAGCACATCGCGCCGGTCGGTGCCCGGCAACCGTCCGGATACGCGGCCGAAGCGGAGCCGTGCCTGGAAGGCGGCGTTGCCGAACAGGAAGCGCCGCAGGTTCTGGTATCCCTCCTCGCTGTTCACCACCCCCAGTGGACCGGAATGGGCACGATGGATGTAGGCGCGCGGCCCGGCATGGATGTAGGCGTTCTCCGTGAGCACCAGCCCGTCGCTCTTGGCGCCCACGGCGAGGCGCGAGCCGCCCACCACGTAATCGGCCGCGTTGGTGCCGACCAGGCTGAAGGTGTGATTCAGGGCCGGCGCGTAGGGCTGAGGCCGGTAGACGTTCGGATCGTCGTTGCTTCCGAGGCCCAGATAGCCGCGCATGTAGCGCGGCGTGAACTGGTCCTCGCGCAGCCCGCCGGTCATCTCACGAACCCAGTTCACCGGCCCCAGCGCATTACGAAAGCGTATGCCCCGGTGCGGCGTACCGAAGGTGAACAGCTTGTTTACGGTGACCGTCTTCAGCAGCTCGGGGTCGATCCCCGGGTTCTTGTCCGGCGCGGCATAGTCCTCGAGGAACTTCGCGTTCTGCAGGTAGCAGCGGCAGATCAGGCCGCCCATGCTGTGAGCCACCAGGTTGACTCGGAAACCCTCCGGATCCCCGCAGGCCACGCGCACCTTGTTGAGAAACATCAGCAGGCGCACCGCATACTGGGGGAACACCGGCCGCTCCTCGTTGAACAGGGACGACTCCGGGTCGTAATAGCGGAAGATCCACAGCGTGCGCCGCCAGTCCGTCTTGCCGGGCACGCTGTCGGGGATGGGCTCTCCACGGGTGTCGGCGAACTGCCCGAAGGCGTCCACGTAGTCGTGGTCCTTCATGAGCCGGATCACCGGGCTTTCGAAGATGTGCATCTCCGGATCGTGTCCGCCGCCCTGGCGGTACTGCGTGGAACCCAGGTTGAAGCCGTAATAGGGCAGATTGAAGGTCTCCTCCACGGCCTTGGAGGTCATCGCGTAGCCGCGTACGTAAACCACGGGGCAGGTGTTGCTCACGAAAGCGTCTCCTTGCTTTGGTTGGGGTGACAATGCATGCGCAGCCGGTGCGACCCGGGTCTTCCTCTTGCGTCCTGTTCGGGCGGCGGTGGGGTGCAGCGGGTCGAGACGTGGGGGTCTGGGACCGGGCTTTCAAGCTGAGCATAGGTCACGGATGCGAGTGCGGCAAAGCGCGCATGAACCGCCGTGAATTCGGCCGACCGTCGGCCGGCTCCTTTGCGCCGGATCGCCTATGCTCCAGGGTGTCCGCCCCGCCATGAAACGGAGGATGCCACCATGAGCCAGGTTGTTAAGGAAGTGTTGTCCGCCAATGCCGATTACGCAGCGAATTTTGGTGACAAGGGAAAGCTCCCCATGCCCCCGGGGCGAAGGTTTGCGGTCCTCACCTGTATGGATGCGCGGCTGGATCCAGCCAAGTACGCGGGACTTGCCGAGGGGGATGCCCACGTGATCCGAAATGCCGGTGGGCGCGCCAGCGATGACGCCATCCGCTCCCTGGTGATCTCGCATAAGCTCCTGGGCACCCGGGAGTGGTTCGTGATCCATCATACCGATTGTGGTATGGAGACCTTCACCAACGATGTCATGGCGGATCTGCTGGCCAGTAGTCTGGAGACCGCCAGCCTGGATGCTGGCGGCTGGCGCGATACGGGGCAGGGACCGGGTTCTCCCGAGGGCCGCTACATCAACTGGCTGACCATTGCCGACAACGCTGCCAGCGTTGTGGAGGACGTCCGGCGCATCAAGGCCCACCCCCTGGTGCCTGGCTACATCCCCGTATATGGCTATATATACGATTGCCGTACGGGAAGGCTGGAGGAGGTGAAGGAAGCGACGGAGGCAGGCAAGCCGGCCTGATGGTCATCGCCGCGCCGTGCGAGCTTCCGGTGCTCCTGCCCTCTTGAGTCGACGGACTGTGGCGCCTGTTTTAATGATGCGCGGGATACGTCGGATTAATGACGTGGATCGCCCGGTCGCACAGCTCGTTTCGGTTTCTCGTAGACGGGCAGATCGTTGGGAAGGTCGGCCAGCGTGATTTCCTCGCGCGCCGGGGCAATGGGATTCGTGTCCGATTGACGCTCTCGTATGCGTGGACTACAAGTAGTATTCACTGGGGGCTGCCCCCGGTACTTGGTTCGCCGGATTGTGGATCTTGGCCCCCAGAAGGAGGCCAAGCCATGTCTGCCACGAAACCGTTCACCCGACGTGATTTCCTGCGCACCGGCGCAGTGCTCGGCGGTGCCGTTCTCCTCTCTCCGGTCACCCGGTTCATCTCGCCTGCGCACGCAGGCCTCAGCAGTGTCCCGGTCGTTGATCGCCTTGACGTGCATGTGGTCGTGGATGCCTATTACGACCTGCTGGCAGCCGATGAGGAACGCCCGAAGCTGGAAGTCAAACGGACACGGGGGCCGGTTCATGCGCAGCATGGCCTGGCGCTGTTCCTGGAATCGAAGCTGGGCGACGAAACCAAGTACGTCATGTTGGACTTTGGCTGGACACCTGACGCCCTGATTCACAACTTGCGGCTGATGGGAATGGATGCCCCCGAACTCACCGACGCACTGGTAGTCAGCCATGGACACGCGGACCACTTCGGCGGCCTTATGAAGTTCGTAGAGCAGCAGCCCGAAGCGAAGCGCCGTGGCATGCACTTGTATCTGGGCGGAGATGACGCCTTGTGCCACCGGTGGTCGCGTCGGCCCGACGGTTCCCGCAGGACGTTCGGCGTCCTGGACCGTCCCGGTCTGGAGGCAGCGGGCATCGACATTACGCTGGCGCCGGATGGTGCGGTGGTGGCAGGCCATGGGTTTACATCAGGAGTCATCGAGCGAAGCAGCCCGGAAGAGGTGCTTGGCAACACGCTGGTCGAAGTGGGCGAGCGCGATGGCGTCGGTTGCACCGGTGCTCAGCACCAGGCGCACTTCACCGAGGAGGAGCTCAAGGGCAACTTCCTCTTCGATCATCACTGGGGCGAGCATGTCACCGCCTATCACGTGAAGGATCGCGGCCTTGTGGTCATGACTTCCTGCGGGCATGCAGGACTCGTCAACTCGGTACGGCAGGCGCAGAAGGCCTCCGGAATCGAGAAGGTGCATGCAGTTATGGGTGGTTTCCACCTCGCGCCTGCTAAGACGGACTACGTGGAGAAGGTCATCGACCTCTTGGTCGCCGAGGCCGACCCGGATTACATCGTGCCCATGCACTGCAGTGGCGCCAACTTCTCCAATGTCATGGCGCACAAGTACCCGGAGAGGCTGGTCAATTCGTACGTAGGGACGCGTTACATCTTCGGCGCCGCCTGAAGACTTTCGCCGGTGGGCAGGGCGCGGCGACTCGGCGTGAGCCGGGTCGCGTGTCCCCCTGTATCTGTGACCAATGTCAGTCGCAGCCGGCGGCCGTGTCCTTTATTGAAAGATGGCCGCCTCGCGCATCACGCGCCCTTCCATCGGGGCAACTCGCGGCGAGAGGCTTCCACATGAATGCATCCGACGAACCTTCGCGGATGACGCTTGGACGCACGGCCGCGGGCGTGGCCGGTCGGGGTCTCAGCGGCTGCCCCGCGGATCCTTGCCGTAGAGTGCGCGTAGCTCCACCTTGGCCTGATCCAGGATCGCGCGGCGCGCTTCGGGAAGGTTGCGTCCCGCGCGGTTGATGTAGAAGTTGAGCATGGACATGGCGGAGCGAAAAGGCGCGCTCTTGCGCCGTGTGCTCTGCTCGGCTGAACGCTTCAGGGAACGCGCGATGGCGCGCGGATCATCCAGCGAAAAGACGCCCGGCTCCAGGTCCAGCGCGTTGCTGGTTTGCGTCACCTCGCCGGACCATCTGCGCGCCTTTGCCGGGCCCTTGCGGGCCGTTTCCGCAGGTGATGTCCGCCTGCGCTTTTTCCCCTCACTGCTCGCTTTTGCGCACATGCTCGAAGGTGCCGTGAATGTCGCTTCGCCACGAGGAGAATTTACCCGCTAGATCCTCGTCGGGGAAGTAAGGCGGCGAAGCGCTCTGGACAGGACACTGCTCGGGGCCGGACGCAGGAGGCCCGCCCTCGGGCCGAAGCCGGAGCGTATCGTGGCACGGCCGTTCGCGGCGGGGGCGCCGCTCCTACG
>NZ_MVBK01000012.1 GCF_002000365.1 Thioalkalivibrio denitrificans
TTCGCAATCCGGATGACAGGCCCGCCCCGGGCGGCCCTGTCATCCGGATTGCGAAGAGGGCAGTCCTTGAGGGACAGGCACCCGCAGCCGATGCACGCATCCAGCTGATCGCGCATGATCGACATGACGGAGTAGACCATGAAACAGGTGCAGGACGATGTCTGGGAAACCGAGACGGAAAGCCCCTTCCCGGGGCTGACGACACACGCCTACCTGCTCACCCGGGCGGATGGCAACGTGCTGTTCTACAACACGGGCCACCGCCACGAGATCGAGCGCATGGCTGAACTCGGCGGGGTGGCATATCAGTTCCTGAGTCACCGGGATGAGCTGGGGGATACGATCAACCTGCTCCACGAGCGCTTCGGCACCCGGCTGGGCGGTCATGTGCGCGAACAGGCCGAGTTCGCCCGCGTGCGCACACCGGAGATCCTGTTCGATGCCCGCGAGATGCTGCTCGGCAACATCGAGGTGATTCCCACCCCCGGGCACACGCCGGGCAGCACCTGTTTCCTGGTGCACGCCCCGGGTGGCCGACGCTACCTCTTTACCGGCGATACCCTGTACCTGGGCGAGGACGGCACCTGGAGGCCCGGACTGCTGCCTTTCAGCGACCGCGACACACTGGTGGAAAGCCTGGAAACGCTGAGGACGCTGGAGCCGGACGTGGTGTTTTCCAGCGCCTTTGGAGGTGAGACGGGCTTTCAGGAAATCCGGGGGCGGTGGTCGGATCATGTGGCGAAGGCCCTGGGGAGCCTGCCATCCGGACCGCAACGCTGACGGGTGCCGGCATGCACCCATAAATCAGACTGTTCCGCGAGTGCCATGTCGATTCCGGCACGTGTGCTTCGACGACCAACCGGGGCGGCAAAGCACGCGGTTGCGCAGCGCGGCGCCCTCCTTCCCCTCCACGCGCATCGACGGGAGACAGGATCATGACAGCAACCGAATCACGGATCGTGCCGCACCTGTGGTACGACACGGAGGCCCGGGAGGCCGCAGCCTTCTACGCCTCGATCTTCCCGGACTCTGACATCACTCACATCACCACGCTGCACGGCACCCCGTCCGGGGATTGCGACGTGGTGTCCTTCAGGCTCCGGGGGCAGCCGTTCATGGCCATCAGCGCCGGGCCCCACTTCAAGTTCAACCCCTCGGTGTCGTTCATGGTCAACTACGACCCGCTGCACTTCGATCCGTCTCCTTCCCGTGAAGAGAATGCACGGGCCAGCCTGGACGCGGCCTGGGCACGGCTGTCCGAGGGGGGAACGGCGCTGATGCCCATCGGCGAGTATCCCTTCAGCGCGCGCTACGGCTGGGTGCAGGACCGATACGGTCTGTCCTGGCAGCTGATGCTGACTGACCCCGAAGGGGACCCAAGGCCGCCGATCGTACCCTCCCTGCTGTTCACGGGCGGGAATTGCGGTCGCGCGGAGGAAGCGATCGGCCATTATCTGTCCGTGTTCCGCAATGCCCGGTCGGGGCAGATGTTTCGCTACGGCGCGGATCAGCCGCCCGATACGGAAGGCACGGTCATGTTCGCCGACTTCATGCTGGAAGACACCTGGTTTGCCGCCATGGACAGCGCGCACGGGCACGGTTTCACATTCAACGAGGCCGTATCCTTCATCGTGAACTGCGACGATCAGGACGGAATCGACAGGTACTGGAACGCGCTCTCCGCAGTCCCCGAGGCCGAACAGTGCGGATGGATCAAGGACCACTTCGGCGTGTCGTGGCAGATCGTGCCCGCCGAGCTGGACCGCATGATGCGAAACGGCACCCCGGAGCAGATCGACCGACTGACGCGCACCTTCATGCCAATGAAGAAGCTGGATCTCGCTGCGCTTCAGGCGGCATTCGAGGACAGGTAGAGCCGAGACCTACCGAAGGATGTTCTGCGATGCTTCTTGTAGGAGCCCAGCCCT
>NZ_MVBK01000013.1 GCF_002000365.1 Thioalkalivibrio denitrificans
AAATCAGGTACAAGGGAAAAAGTACAAGGTACAAGGGGATCGCGCCCGCGAAGCGGGCTCCTTCCCTTGTACCTTTACCCTTGTACCTTGTACCTGCCCTTTGAGTACCTGCCCTTTACTCAATGATCTTGGATACCACGCCGGCGCCCACGGTGCGCCCGCCCTCGCGAATCGCGAAGCGCAGGCCGTCCTCCATGGCGATCGGGTTGATCAGCGACACCACCATCTTCACGTTGTCGCCCGGCATCACCATCTCCACGCCCTCCGGCAGGTCCACCGATCCCGTCACGTCCGTGGTGCGGAAGTAAAACTGCGGACGATAGCCGTTGAAAAACGGCGTGTGACGACCACCCTCTTCCTTGGAGAGCACGTACACCTCCGCCTCGAACTTGGTGTGCGGGGTGATCGAACCGGGCTTGCACAGCACCTGGCCGCGCTCGACGTCATCACGCTTGGTGCCGCGCAGCAGCACGCCCACGTTGTCGCCCGCCTGGCCCTGATCGAGCAGCTTGCGAAACATCTCCACGCCCGTGACCGTGGTCTTGGTCGTGTCGCGAATTCCCACGATCTCGATCTCGTCGCCCACCTTCACGATGCCGCGCTCGATTCGACCCGTCACCACGGTGCCGCGACCGGAGATCGAGAAGACGTCCTCCACAGGCATCAGGAACGCACCGTCAATGGCGCGCTCGGGCTCGGGGATGTAGGAGTCGAGCGCATCGATCAGCTTGTCGATGGAGGGCGTGCCGATCTCGGACTCATCGCCTTCGAGTGCCTTCAGCGCCGAACCCACGATGATCGGGGTGTCATCCCCCGGGAAGTCGTAGGAGGAGAGCAGATCGCGCACCTCCATCTCGACGAGCTCCAGAAGCTCGGCATCGTCGACCATATCGGCCTTGTTCATGTACACCACGATGTAGGGCACGCCCACCTGGCGCGCCAGCAGGATGTGCTCGCGGGTCTGGGGCATCGGGCCGTCGGCGGCAGACACCACCAGGATCGCGCCGTCCATCTGCGCCGCACCCGTGATCATGTTCTTCACGTAGTCGGCATGGCCCGGGCAGTCCACGTGCGCGTAGTGGCGATTGTCGGACTCGTATTCCACGTGTGCCGTGGCAATGGTGATGCCGCGCGCACGCTCCTCGGGGGCGTTGTCGATCTGGTCGTAGGC
>NZ_MVBK01000014.1 GCF_002000365.1 Thioalkalivibrio denitrificans
CACCGCCCGAATCGGTGTCCGGCAGGGTGATCATGAATTCCTCTCCGCCGATGCGGGCGGTGATGTCGATGCCCCGGGTCTCTGCACGACAGATGGCGCCCACGAAATTGAGAATGCGATCGCCTGCGGCATGACCATGGGTGTCGTTGATGCGCTTGAAATGGTCCAGATCCAGTTCCAGGAGTGACAGCGGCGCATCGTGCCGTGCGGCGCGCTCCATCTCACGCGCCATGGCCTCCAGGAAGCCGTGGCGATTGAGCGTGCCGGTCACGGGATCGGTGAGCGCGCGCTCGCGAAGCTCCACCTCCAGCAGCTTGCGCGAATGCACCTCGGCGCGCAGCGCGCGATTGAGCGAATAAAACTTCAACAGCACGATGGCGCTCAGCGCCATGACCAGTCCGCTGATCAGCAGGGTGTAGAGGAGCCAGCGCCAGTCGGCAGGCTCCGCAGGGTGGAACATGAAGGCATCGATGTCCACCGGCCTCTGCATCAGGCCCGCGGCCTCGAACTCCTGCGCGATCGTCGCCCAGCGGGCCGGGTTCATGTAGCCGATCTCGATGAGGTCGGGGATCAGCAATCGCCGGATGTTGTCCGCCTCGAAACGCAGGAAATCCCGTCCGGATTCCGGCGAGTACTCTCGCTCGATTAAAGCAATGATCTCCTCCTGGTGATTGAAGGCATAAGTCCAGCCCCGCACCAGCGCCTCGCGAAATGCGACGACGAGGTTGTTGTTCCGTTCGGCGTAGTCCTCCATGGTGAACAGCGTATCGCCATAGAAGTCGATGCCCGCCACTTTGGGATCGAAGACACGGTACGTCTCGCCGGCGCGGGCGAGAAAGAACGGCTCGGTGGTCAGGTAGGCGGTCATGCCCACCACCTCCCCGTCCACCACCTCCAGCGGATCCCCGGTGTGCTCGATCATGTTGATGCGGTCGGAGTCCACGCCCTCCCGGTGCAGGTAGGCGAGCAGCTCCTCGGAGTAGGGCTCCACCATGATGGTCCTGCCCTCCAGATCCCGAGGCGACGTGATCTCCGGGTCGTCGCGCGCGATGAGGATGTAGGGGGAATGCTGAAAGATCGCGGCCACCGCCACCACCGGCAGGCCACGGCTGCGGGTGATCAGCAGCCCGGACGTCCCGACCCCGAACTCCGCCCGGCCATCCAGAACCTCCTGCGTCGGATTGACGTGGGGTCCGCCCTCCAGGAGCGTCACGTCCAGCCCGGCTTCACGGAAGTAGCCCTGTTCCACGGCCGCGTAGAAGCCCGCGAACTGGAACTGGTGGAACCACTTGAGTTGCACGCGGACAGGGGTGAGGTACTCGTCGGCCTGTAGCGCCGAGGGAATCATCGGCGCCACCAGAATGGAGGCCAGTATGATTGCCAGGAGTCGCCGCAAGGTTGTGGTCCGCCTGTGCCCGATCCACCGCCCGAAGGCGGAACTGGCCAACAGGGTATCAACTTGAGGCATCCGGGTCAGGCTGCACGGGGCGCACGGGATGCTTCATGCAACGATCGATGACGGGCTCCCGGGCCAGTGGACGGACAGGCGGGCGGGAATTATCCTCTTGTATAGGGCATAAGCCTGATCGATCCGGTCGTTCAGGCACCCTATCCCATGGACACGGTGACGGCGGTAGCCGCAACGATGTCGTCCACCGTCGCGCCCCGGCTCAGATCACACACGGGTCGGCGAAACCCCTGAAGGAACGGGCCAACGGCCTGGGCACCGCCCAGCTCCTGACAGAGTTTGTACGCGATGTTGCCCGCATCCAGAGACGGGAAGACCAGCACATTGGCGTCCCCCGCGCCGACGCCTTTCTTTTCGGCAATGCGCGGGTTGAGCGCCGCATCGGCCTGCACGGGGCCCGTGAAACCCGTGGCCTCGGCGGCCGCGCGCACCCGGTCCACGCTCTCGCCGGCGCCCGACGTGCCCGTGGAATACGACAACAGCGCCACGCGCGCCGACCCGAGCAGCGCTCTCGCCGACGCCTCGGAGGACTTGGCGATATCGGCCAGCTCGTCGGCGTCCGGCAACACGTTCAGCGCGCAGTCGGCGAAGACCATCTCGCGCCCGTCCGGGAATACCATGAGGAAGAACGAAGAGGGCGTGCGCACACCCTCCGAGAGGCCGATGGCGATGCCCGCGGCCTCGATGACCCGTTTCGTCGGGCTGTCGGCGCCCGCCACCATGGCATCCGCCTCGCCCGCCGCCACCATGGCGGCGCCCAGGTACAGGGGTTTGGCGAGCATGCGGCGCGCGATGCCTTCCTTCATGCCGCGCGCCTCGACGAGTACGGCCACATGCGCATCCGAGGGCTCGGCCAGGGCAAGCGGTTCGCACAGGCCCTGCTCGCGCATGCGCTCGGCAGCCTCGGCGACCCGGGGCTCATCGATCTCCGGGAAGACGACGCGGGCACGGCCTTCGCGCATGCGTTCACGCGTCAGGGAGAAGGCATTCTCCAGAACCGGCATGAAACCCTCCACCATTTCATACAGGAGCCAGTCATGAGCGAAGACGTCAAGATCAACCGCGGACTCAAGGGCATCTACTTCGAGCGCTCCGGCGTCTCGCACATCGACGGCTCAAAGGGCGAACTGCTGTATCGCGGCTATTCCATTCACGACCTCGCCACGCAGTCCACCTTCGAGGAAGTGGCCTATCTGCTCATCCACGGCGAACTGCCCAACGAAACAGAACTGGCCGAATTTGACGCCCGCCTGAAGGGCGCCCGGCAACTGCCGCAGCAGGTCTACGATATCATCGCCGCCACAAAGGACGGCCACCCCATGGATGTGCTGCGTACCGCCGTTTCAGCCCTAGCGGCACTGGAGCCCGACAGCCGCCGGGTGAGTGACGAGGCGTTTATCGCCAACGGCATCCGCCTCACCAGCCAGGTGCCGATGATCGTCGCGGCCCATGAGCAGATCCGCAACGGCCGCGAGCCTGTCGCCCCCGACCCCGAGCTGGGGCACGCCGCCAACTGGCTGTGGATGCTCAAGGGCAAGAAACCCTCGGAGGACGCCGCGCGTCTCGCGGACGTCGACTTCATCCTGCACGCCGAGCACGGCTCCAACGCCTCGAGCTTCGCCGCACGTGTGACCGTCGGCACCCAGGCCAACCTGCACGGCGCCATCGTCACCGCCATCTCGACGCTGGCAGGCCCCGCCCACGGCGGCGCCGCCGAGGACGTCATGAAGATGGTACAGGAGATCGGAAGCCCCGAAAAAGCGGCCGACTATGTCAAGGCGAAGCGAAAGGCGCGCGAGCCCGTGATGGGTTTCGGCCACCGGGTCTACCGCGCCGAGGATCCGCGCGCGCGCCATCTGCGCGAGGGCGTGCGCACGCTCAGCGAGGAGATGGGCTCACCCGAGTGGTACGAGATCCTGCAGTCCGTGGTCGAGGCCATGAAACCCTACTCGCGCCACGGCCTGAACGTGAACGTGGACTTCTACTCAGGCGTTATCTACAAGCTGCACGGCATCCCCATGGACCTCTACGTCCCCATCTTCGCCATCGGCCGCGTCCCCGGCTGGGTGATCCAGTGCATCGAGCAGCTGCAGAGCAACATCCTCATCCGCCCCCTCACGCTCTACAACGGACCGGGCAAGCGCGACTACGTCCCGATCTCGGATCGCTAACCCACTTGGCACAGGTCAGCCGGGCGTCGAACCCGGGCAGGGCGGAACCCGGGAGTATGCCGTATCGACGTTGCCCCGCCGGTTGCCGGTGAGGGTCACGAACCGGCCCGGGTTGCCGAAACTTCCCGACAGGTAGTCGCCTTCCGGGTTGGCAAGGCGGTGAAGAGAACTTCAGCCAAAAAGGGGACGGAGGGATTAACTCTTGACCACGGAATAAATCCCTCCGTCCCCTTTCTTGCTCGTGGGAACAGAAATGGGGACGGAGGAATTTTTCCTGGGACGCAAATGACTGTGGTCTCCCGGCCTGTCTCGCGCCACCTCTGGGAGGAGAGGCGTCGCTGTAGGTCCGCCTTCAGGCCGACAGCCGCGGCCTGGTCAGGCATCGCTCGTCGGGCTGAAGCCTGGCCTGGAACAGAAATGGGGACGGAGGATTTTTTTGCCGGGACGCATATGACTGTGGTCTCCCGGCCTGTCTCGCGCCGCCTCCGGGAGGAGAGGCGTCGCTGTAGGTCGGCCTTCAGGCCGACAGCCGCGGCCTGTCAGGCATCGCTCGTCGGGCTGAAGCCTGGCCTGCAGGCAAGCGAGACAGGTCGGGAGGCCGCAATCATCGCGCCGGGACGGCGGCCCCCCTGATGAACTGTGCGGGTCGACCCCCTACATGTACGCCTTCGCCTCCTCGCCCGGGTCGGGCAGCCCCGCGATGCGCCAAACGCGAAAGCAGCTGCCAAAGAGTTGATGGATCGCCTCTCGGGAAAGGCCCGTGTCCCGGCAGACCCGGTGCATGCTCGGGATGCCGCCCAGGGCATGGAACCTGGCGCGGAGATATCGGATGACCCGCCAGTGGGGTTCCGTAAGCGCACCGAGGCCCGCCTCCCAGGCCAGTCTCTCGGCCAGTTCCTCAGTCCAGAGCGCGGGGTCTCTCAGAAAGCCGCTCTCGTCGAAGAGTGCCTCCAGGGCCTCCGGCGCCTCGGCGCGGAGGCGGTCGGTTGTGTGCAGTGCGGTTGTTGCCATGGTGCCACCTCGGTCGTGCGCGGCTTAGGCGCGCAGGGTGATTTGGGGTAAGACCTGAGGTGAGTATTTCCCCTTTCGCATATCAAGTGAAATAATAGTTTATGTGTGTCTATCACTGGCTATGATATGGAACTACGGCAACTGCGCTCCCTGATCGCACTGGTGGACGGGGGATTGAGCGTCACCCGCGCCGCTCAGGCGCTGCACCTTGTGCAACCCGCCGTGTCTCAACACCTGCGCCATTTGGAGGAGGAAGTGGGCACGCCACTCTTCCTGCGCCAGGGCAAGCGGCTGGTGGGTCTGACCGGGGCGGGCGAAGAGGTGGTGCGCCACGCACGCAACGTGCTGGCAGCGACTGCCAGTATCCAGGCCATCGGTCAGGATCACGTGGAGGAGTCCAGCGGCGTGCTGCGCATCGGGACCACGCACACCCAGGCCCGCTATGTGCTGCCGCCCGTGTTGAGAGTCTTCACTGCCACCTACCCCGACGTGGAAGTGCAGATCCACCAGGCCACGCCCGCGCAGCTCGTGGAGATGGCGCTCGCCGACCGCATCGATCTGGCCATCTGCACCGAAGCCATCGGCGACAACCCTGACCTCGCCGCCTTCCCCGCCTATCGCTGGAACCGCTGCCTGATCGCCCCCCACGACCACCCGGTGCTTGCGCGCAAGCCGGTCTCGCTGGAGGCCCTGTGCGAATACCCGCTCATCACTTACGTATTCGGGTTCACGGGCCGGCGCACCTTCAGCACCAGCTTCGCCAAGGTGGGCCTGCAGCCGAAGGTGGTGCTGAGCGCCGCAGACACGGACGTGATCAAGACCTACGTGCGCGAAGGCATGGGCATCGGCATCATCGCCGACCTCGCCTTCCAGCCCGACCAGGATGCGGATCTGGGCAGGCGGGACCTGCGCCACCTGTTTCCCTGGGAGGTCACCCGCATCGCGTGGCCGAAGCAGAAGTACGTGCGCCGATTTCAGCAGCGCTTCGTGGATCTCTTCCAGCAGGAGGTGGACCGAATCGGCAAGACGCACGGTTTATGGCGCGTGTCGCAGACCCCGGGGACGCAGGGGTGATGGCGGGGCGCGTTACCGGCGGAAGCCGCCGTCCGCACAGGTGCACTGTCCGGGCTGACCGGGAGCGGGCAAGCAAATACCGTGGCCTGCCCCTTGTCATTCCCGCTTGCCGCAGACCTTCCCGCAGCAGGCAGGGGCAGGAAACCATGGCCGTTCTCCGGTTATGCTGTCCCTGCTGAGACAAGCGGGATAGGCCCCGATCCGCCGCGGGGAGAGAGCGCAGGGCCCGCCAGGCACGGGACAACCCGCCGGTTGCAATCAGTGCCTGAGACAGCCCACCGCCGGCGCCAGGGCTACGTCGGCGGCATGAGCTTCAATGGCGGCACAACAACGAGGAGACTTTGAAATGACGTCCAGGCGAACACCAACCCCATTTCACATATTCGCACTCGTCGCCTTGGCGGCCCTGCTCACGGCCGCCTGCGGCGGCAACGGCAATGCCGAGTCGACAGCCGCCGAGGGCGGCATTCCCACCGCCGCCGATCGCGGCCTCGAGCTGCCCGACGGCCTGGCCTCGGTGCTGCCGGTCCCGGAGGGGCTCAATCCGGGCTCTGTCCAGCATTACGATCCCGAGATCACCTTCACCGTCCGCCTGAGCGACACCCTCCGGGAGGTCCATGAAGACTTCACCCAGGGCATCACCGAACACGGCTGGGAGGTGATGCATGCCGACCCGCTGCCCGAGGCCGACGAGGGCGAGGTGGGCGTCGGCTACCGGCTGGAGGGGCACGGCGTCCAGGTCAGCATCTCGTTCACCGTGTTCGGAGGCACCGACTCCAGCTTCAACGGACGGGGGTCCTACATCATCACACCGCAGTGATCCGGGCATATCCGGCTAATCCCGGCGACAGACCATGCCTTGGGAGAAACCGTGGTCTGTCGCCGGGTGTTCGGTGAAAGGGGCGGATTCTTCCTGAGCAACCGTCGCAAGGCCGTCTCGAGGATCACAAGCAGGTGGCAGCTTGAGTGCAAGTGGGCGCGTGGCGGATCTCGGGACACTGAACCTCGTGGGCGTTAGAACGCCATTTTCGCCCCGGGAGATGGGCCTCTAAGCGGAAACCGCAGCCCGAAAACTGGGCGTTCGCCCAAGATATCAGTATGTTGCCGTGGTCCGACCCCGGGCCTCCCTCTTACCGGCGGAAGCCGCTGTCCGGGCTGGACTGTAGGTCGGGCTTCAGCCCGACTGACAGCGTTTGCGCTGTCGGCCTGAAGGCCGACCTACGGCGCGCTTCTTCCCGGGTATGGCGGAGCGAATCGGGCCGCCGCCCCCATCCTGCGGGAGCTTCACGGACGGGCCGCTTAGCCCCTGGCAACCACCTCACCGCCGGCCGCCTTCCAGCCTTCGATGCCGCCCTCGATGAAGCGGGCCTTGAGGCCCCGTGCCTGCAGCGCATCCAGCACGCTGTTCGAAACAGAGCCGCCGCGCACGCAATACAGGACGATATCGCGATCGCGGGGCAACTGGTCGGCCCACTCGGCGAGCTTCTCCGGATCCTTCCAGGCCGCGCCCGCGAGCTGTTCCGTCGAGGCGTCGCGGTCAGCCACGCGGCGCACATCCAGGATGTACTTGTCGGCGAGTTCGGCTTTCAGTGTTTCGGGGTTGATGGTCCGGTCCATGATCAGGTTACCCATTTGGTGAAGGCCGCCGCGGCGGCGATTTAGGATTGGCTTTGCGTGAAGACGCCCCTGGAAGCAGCGGGTGCCGAAATGATAGCCGGGGAATCCCGGGGGCAGGAAATGCCGGCAGCCGTGTCCGAGCGAGTCAGCGAACCGACGTGCGGCATCTTACGGTAGAGGGAATCGCCGGGTAGGCACCTGGCCGACCCGGCGGACATCCTGGCAGTCGATGAGGCGCCAGCACGAAGCGAACGCCCTATGAGCAGGCACCGCAAGGCCGTAATTGTCTTCCAGCCGAGAACGGAACCGCTTGCCCGAATATCGCTATGTTGCCGCGATCCGACCTGCAGCTGTTGAGTGAACACTACACACGGCTACGCGGCGTCCACCTCAACCACCTCACCATAGGAGTGCGGTTCAGGTACGGGCAGACCCTCCTGCCTCAGGCCTTCCAGATGGAATTCGATGGCTTGGCGGATAAGCTCCAGGACCTCCTCCCTGGTCTCGCCGGCGGCGACGCATCCCGGCAGATCCGGTACATACGCGCCCCAGCTCGTGGGTCCTTTCTCGAGGATCACGGTATAGCGCATGAAAGCCTCCTACTTCTTCAATCCCGCCTGTTTCAACACATTATTCAGTGTGCCGGGAGGGACATCAACACCAGGCTTTCCGGCTACCGTCACGGTTCCCGGCTTCAGGGGGTGCCTGAACTGTCGGTGGCTGCCGCGCTGCCGCACCTGAACCCAGCCGTCTGCCTCAATGCGTTTGATCAGATCCTTGGCCTTCATTGTGGACCATCCGTGGAGGTGACAAATCCGGCATAACCTACAGGCGTATTGCGGCGCCACGCAACACGCCTCGTCCAGAACCGGGAAGCAATGCAGGAACGGGACATCCATAACCTCAACGGCGTGGATGTCCCATTGCATCATCCACTATTGCGGCGCCCACCGGACCTCGTGGGCGTTAGAGCGCCACCTTCGTCCCCGAAAATGGCCTTCTAAGCGGGAATTGCAGCCCGAAAACACGGCGTTCGCCCGAGGGATCAAGATGTTGCCGTGGTCCCACCCCGTTCTCTTCCGTTCTCCTTGAGCATGTGGAAGAGTATCCCACCGATTCAATCGTGCCAGTGTCAGCGCAGAAAACCAGGGAAAAATGAGCTTCAACGCACCACCCGGATCTCGATATCCAGTGCAAGCTCACTCCACGCGCGATCTGCGGTCAGAACCGGCAGGGCCTTGTCCATCGCCAATGCCAGACAGGCGCGGTCAGCCAGCGACAGGCCGTGACGCCGGGTTCGGGGCCAGAGACGCGCGGCGGTCTCCGCCTGCTGTGGCGTGAATGGCTCGAAGGAGACACCCACCTCGATGAACTCCTGCCGCATGCCCTCGATTTCAACTTTCCGATGCAGGGACTTCTGCAGCACCTCTGACCTGTTCACGGCCGAGACACTGGCACCCTCCAGGGCATGAGCCACCGGGTCACTCCCCGGCTACTCGTGCAGAAAGGCCGGCAGGGCGGAAGCATCGAGCACAACGCTCATGCATCCCCGGCCTCTGCGGCCGCCTCGGCGCGCCGCTCGGCAATCAGTTCATCAGCCAGGCTCACGCCCTTGGGGATATGCTTGAACCGTTCGCGAAGCCGCCGCTCCACGGCCTCCCGTCGTTCAAGGACCAGGCTTTCCCCCACCTTGCGGGCCACCAGCCGTTCCCCGGGCTTCAGTTTCAAGGCCTTGCGCAGCGCCGCCGGTATGACCACCCGACCCTGTGCACCGACCCGGACCTCGTTCTCGTTGGATGCCATAACCTTACCTCTATGTCCTGATCTGAAAAGTGTGGCGCACGACTCGCTCCGCTGCCAGGTGTCACGTTCCAGCTGTACGCCAAGGCCTTGAAAGAGGGACCTCCCCGGGGGCGTCCGGCCGAGGGATTAAGATGTTGCCGTGGTCCGACCCCAGGCCTCCCCAATACCGGCGATTGCATATCGTACATATCTGTACGACACTGAACGCATGAATGGATTCGAGTTCGAGAAGCGCGTGAAGCGCCTCGGACGCCGGTCAGGAACCGACGTCCGATTCGAGCCTCATGGAAAGGGCAGTCATGGTCGCCTCTACTATGGCGATCGCTTCACGACATTGAAGGACCGCCGGAAGGAAATCGGAAGAGGACTCCTGAAGGCCATGTGTATGTAACTCGGAATCGCTCCCCACGAACTCTAGCAGGCTGTTGAATAACTCTCGGGCGGCGCCATGCTGCGTTGGAAAGCGGCTCAAAATGCTCATGTACTCGCATGTACACTGCGCTTTTTCGCCGCTTTCCGCCTTGCCTGGCATCCACCGGAGACTTTTTCAACAGCCTGCTAGGAGCCATACAAATGCGTTACGTCTACCCCGTAGCGATCGAACCGGATGAGGATGGTCGCCATGTCGCTGTCGCCACGGATGTGCCGGAGGCGATCGCCGACGGTGCAAACCAGCAGGAAGCCTTGAAAGAAATGAGCGAGGCACTGGGTGCCGCCCTGGCAGGCTACGTGCTCGAAGGAAAAGAGTTGCCCCGGCCCTCGAAGGCGAAGCGGGGCCAGTACCTGGTGCCCGTAGCACCGCTTGTGGCCGCCAAACTGGCCTTGCGTGTCGCCATGCGTGAAGAAGGGGTCTCCAATGTGGCCCTGGCCAGCCGCCTGAGGGTGTCCGAAGCCGCGGTCCGCCGCCTCGTGGATCCAGACCACGCCTCCCGGCTGGATGGCGTCGTGGCGGCCCTATCGGTCCTGGGTCGCGGCCTCATCATTGAGGATCAGAAGCAGGTGGCGGCTTAGGTGCAAAGTGGAGCGTGAAGCGAGCTCTTCATCATACTAATCCGCCAGTTGCCCTGGTCTGACCCCATTATCCTTCCGGATCGTTGATCATGATTGCCACAGGGCGTAGCATGTCATACGTGAAAAACCATGATGACAATATGCATAAGCATCGCCAAACCCCTCGGCTTGGCAGAGGGGCCGACGGTGTCCCCGAAACTCGCCGTCGGTATGTTGAGCGTCTCCGGAACCCGTATGCTTGGTTAGGGACAGGGCATACAGAAGACGGGAGCGATCACCTTGAGCACGTTACGCATGTCGAACTTAGTCAGAAGGAGCGTGATTATCTCAGCCGCTTACAGAATCCCTATGCACGATTGGCTTTTGAGGGCGCCGATGCGCCGCTGCCGGCGTCTGCCGAAGACAGTGTTGGTAATGATCCGGCAAAGAGTAGCACGGGTTTTGCTGCGTCACGCAAAGCCTCACTCCCGTCTGTGTCCAAGGTTGAATTTCGTAGACGCTGTCGCCTGATATTCAGTCAGTACATTCCGGCACTGGAACGTGGCAAGATACGAAGTCACCACCGTGATTTCATTTCTAGGAATGAGTCTCGCACCCCAGAAGAACGCGGGATGATCCTAGAGGCCTTACAGCGGTATGATTTGTCCACTATCCCTGGATTGAGCGCTCAGTTCAACCGAGAGCGGGATCCTTTTACAGAGCGAAAACTTAGAAAGATCGAGAATCTCGCAGAGAAGGTTCGTAGTTGAGTCGCATAGTTCCGCAAGCGACCTATCTCCATGTTGTCACGATCCGACCTAGAACAGTTCGCCAAGGTCTGCACCGGAATCGGTAATGCGGCGGCGGATGGGTCGGGATTTGTACCTATCAGGAACCTCCTGGACCGCTTTCAAGCGAAACTAGTTGCCCACCCTATGTTGGTGGAAGGGATGCTCGCGTCGGTGAATCCAGAGCACGCGAGGCGGTTCGGTGGGGATAAATGGGTGGTCTTGTTAGACAGTGAGACCTACGCTTTCAATGAACAGGACGTGCAGCAAGAAAGCGCGAATGATCCGCTGCCGAGTCGTCTACGAAATACCGTGGCGCATGAGCTCGTGCACTCTTTGGCCTTTAGGCCCTCGGAGTTTGGTATGCGACTAAGGGGAGCAGCAGTTGGTCGTAAAAACGGGAGTGACGTTGTTGAAGCGATAGAGGCGGAAACAGAACGATTCTCGCCCCTGCTCCTATGCTCTGCCAAGTCTCTTAAGAACTACCTTTCCTCGTTTCGACGGACCCTGTCGGTCACCGACATTTCCAAGGCTCGCAGATGGTTCGGGGTATCACGTGAGGTGATGATTAATCGGCTCCGACTTCTACCGCCAGATGACGATAGCCGCAACCTCCCAGCGCTTAGAAACTTCGGGATTGGGATCGGAACCTGGAAGTCACAGACTGAAGCCCTATTAAGGAGCTGGCCTCTCTTTGTTAACTTTGATAGAAACATCGTCCCCAGATTTCTCCTTGAGTTGAGAAATCAGGATATGCTTCCGGCGTCTCAGATCTTCTCTGACCCTAATTTTGCGCTGTCTGGTGGGCAAAGATCCACGACGACTATGGAGGCGGAATCCGGAACCCTGCGCTCAGGGGTCATTGAACGGATTCCCATTTCTTGCTCCGTCGAGCCCACGAGTCGGAACTCGGGATCGGCGTTTCTTATCGTGGTGCATAAGGCGTAAGAGGACGGCCGCTGATACTTAAAGAGGAATCATTCTGCCGGGGCGTCGCGAGTACGCCTGGGATGGAAGGTTACAGCCATCGCCATAAGTGCCTCCAAGGAGAATCGCCTATAGAACTTCACGAATCCCATAAAGAACAAGTACGTTACGATTGCGGATGTGCTTAACCAAATGGCGATGTACGCCAAGGGGATACTAGATAGTAGTGAGTGCCAAAGAATGGCCCAGAACAAGAGGAGAGAAATTAGAGTCAGAGTCCTTAGGAAGCCATACAAAGCCACGTAGTTCTGCATCTTCTCCATATGGTTTGGTGCATTCTCCACCGCGTAATGATAGGCATATCTAAAGAAATCAACATCACTCGGAAAACCGTGATCACTGCGGTCGGTGACGACTGCATGTTGGTCGATCAGGCTCTCAATTCGCTTGTTTAGAACCTCGCAAAGCAACGGGTCCAACGGCTTTGCATACAATTCAGTTAACCCAATTTTCTTCCCTAAAGCCCAGTCTAGAATGGATATAGGAGCTAGCAATATAGCCACCACCAGCCTGATGCTGAATCTAAGGACGGGCTTCCCCTCGGCGTGGAAGTATCGCGGATGTTCGGAGCCTAGCAAATACTTCGATGGGTATCCGTGCGCCCAGATTGCATAGCGCTCTACTGATATGGACGAGACAAAACTCAGAAAGTGACCGATAACGTAGGCAAACAAGATGAATGGGATATACGCTTCAGCTCTATTGAACCCGAGAAACCTCTCAACATAGGAGAAGGGGGTGTGATCAGGGTCTATGTGGCCGACGGCAAGAAGTACGCCATAAATAAAGACCGCACCAGGCGTGAAGTAGCCGAGAAAGTCATATATCGAGAAGGGATTCTGCTTGATGCTCATTTGGAAAAAGGGCCAAGGGGTAAGGGTGTGAACGTCTCGCGAGTGTGTAATTCGTCTTGGATAGGCGCCTATCTCTGAGCATCGCGGATTCGCCCGCCATGTTCGATTTCGAATCGATGCATGGCGGCCTTCCGGTTCTGGATGGCCCGGTCCAGCGCTTTGAGACGCTCTGCACGGCCAAGAATAGCACCTTCTTCGCCGAGGCATCGCTGGGGAAGACACGCCGGTTCTTGGTGGCCTTGCGAGTGACGCTGTGTAGCGATTCGATGGCGTTGGTGGTGTAGGTCACCTTGCGGATCTCGGGCGGATAATCAAACAGCGGGCATCACCTGCGCCCAGTGCCGGCGCCAGATCGGCCCAATGCTGGGATCGCGCTCGCCCCAGGCGGCCTCTAAGGCAGCGAGCTGCACCTCGGCCTGCTCGGCAGTGGGGCTATGGTAGATCTGGCGCAGGCCCCGGCACACCGCCTTGCGGTCCTTCCAGGAGACGTAGCGCACGCAGTTTCTGACTACTTGCACCATGCGCAGCTATTACCGGGACGCGAACCGGGGTGAGACCACGGTTTCTTCCCCGCTTCTGGCTGCGGGAATTGGCGTGGAGAACGTGGTCTGAGCTGCCCCGGGTTCTCGAGGAAATCGGAGACCTGGCTATGCGCTGAGAATGGCCCGCCAAGCAGGCGAAAGGCTGGTCAGTTCGCTGCCTTGTTTCCAGAGAAGACCGTTTTGCAGATCAGCCTGAGCATATGCCCATCTGGCAATCTGATAACTGGCATCGCGGTCATGCAATAGGCCTCGCCTGTCAAACGCCTCAGCTAGTTCACCATCCTGATGCTCGTTCCGGTAGCGCCACCGTTGTAAATGATCTAAGGCCGCGAGGTGATCGGACTTCGCACGGTTACAGCTTGGGTGCGCGAGCACGAAATTGTGTCCCAAATCGACGGGATAACGGGCACGCGGGATGAAGTGATCAACGTCGGGCGCTGCACGAAGCTGTCGTTCACAGTAAAAGCACCGTGGACCGTCGATCTCCAGTAGTAGCTGTCTGTAGGCGGCGAGGTTCTGCCGTTCGCTGCCGAACATGAACTCTACAAGATCGACACGCTGACCCAGAATTGGCTGGTTCCGGTCCAGGCGCCTCACTGCGGCAATCCAGGCACCCTGTATCATGTTTGTGATCAAAGGGTGAAACGCGCGAAAATTGTACGCGACGCCTGGAAGCAGCCGAATAGCATTGTCTTCCAGAGAATGCGGGTAGAGAAATATGCTGGGCTTGTCGCCGATCAGCTGAAGTCGCCACAGAGGCATTTCTTTGATCACGGCGGCAACTTTACGGACCAACCGCGCCCAAACGTTCGGCTGGCTTCGTATCCTGGCCAGGCTACCACTGTTGGCATTCTGAACTTTGACAATGGCGTTGATGATGGCGGCTTGTTGGCCGGTATTTTGCTGCAAGACTTGAGCGGGAGATGTACGAGGAAACGGTCGCGATTGCGGCCAGTAGTACTGAATGAACTTTTCGGCGATAACTTCGAGCGGCACTCTCAACTCGTCATCCGAATCAGCACCATGCTCTACGGCAATATCGGCCAGGGCCAGCAACAAGGCGTACTTATAGGTGGCGACGAAGTTCCCTTCCGCAAGAAGACGCTGCAGATTTCTCAGGAACCCAATCTGTTCACGTTCAGTCGGTCTCGCCATAGGTTAGTCGCGCCAGTACCTCGCCTTGTCAGGGAATATCCAGCGAACTCCGCCGCGGGGATCATCACAGTCTCCCTCGAAACGGGGGATAAGGTGGATGTGAAGGTGCGGAACAGTCTGACCCGCCGCCAACCCGTCATTAATACCGATGTTATACGCGGCGGGGCTGAACTCTTTATCGAGCACACTTTTCTCTTCATCAAGCGCTTGCAGAAGGGCTTCGCGTTCTGCGGCTGTTGCTTCAAAGATCGACTTTACATGCCGTTTTGGGATGATGAGAGTGTGGCCAGGTGAGACCGGATAACCATCCCGTATAACGATCACGAGATCATCATCTGATACGATCCGCTCCGGATTCAAAGTGCAGAACGGGCAATCAGCGACCACATTCATGGGTTCGACCGCAGTCATATGGTGGTTGAAGCATAGAAGAAGTCCGCTGGTCTGAGACAACTACGACATGGATAGTACCGGAAAACCCTCTCCCAGAGCTCATCTGATCGGCCTTTCGATTGCACGATAACGAGCCCTCAACGCGAATAAGGTCCAGTCCAGTATTCGAGAATCCTGACGAGAAGGCGTTGGCTGGCCGAATTTACATGGAATGAAGGAATACATGGCTTCGATGGTATGCAAGGAACCGCTCTTCAGGAGGGAACTTTTCGGGCAGCGTGATCTGGCGGCCCTCATACCGTAGGAGTGCATCCACGTAGAAAGCATCGCCGGCATTTGCTTCCTTACAGCAAACTTGAACACTCATATTCTCATCTAGGGTTATGAGTCCGAGGTCAAACGCGCGGTCATGGAGAGCAGAAAGCGCCAATCCGTTCCTTGGATTGAGCCGGTTTGATTCGTCGTGTCGCCAAGGAACGATGTGGCTGGCGATCAGCAGTTCCCGCACAGCAAGCCCCGTGATGCAACACCGGTAGTTGTAGGCACTGAGTACCGCTTTTCGAAAGAACCCCTGACCGACCCTAGCCGTGGTTTGTACAGCAGCATCCCTTCCGCGGTAGTCGGGTTCTTCCTGCTCATGATCCACTGCGGAAGCGTCGGGTTCCGCGTCCCGCATAACGGCCGTAATGGCTGCCTCTGACTCGGCCGCGAACCGACTCCAGTCGCTCTGCATCTCCTGCCACATACTGCGGTCTGCCGCCGATGCCCCCGGGAGACCTTTACGACCGGTTGCCGTAATTGCCGGATCGAGGCTTGCGATGTTGGTAAGTTTCATAGCCAGTGCGGACGGCGTCCTGCGCAGTAGCGCGGCAAACCGCTTGACCTCCGCGTTCTCCTTGTGGAGCTTGCCGAATGGGATCTGGCAATAGAGGCCGAACGCTATAAGGAGTTCGTGACGGGTCCAAGGTCGCTTTCTAGTGGTCGTCATGTCCGTTACCAGTTTCCGTTACTCCGGCCTCGTCAAATTCATTGGCGGATCCACAGCTCTTCCTGCGGGCAGGCCGGGGTGGTGCGCTGGCGGCCTGTAGAATATCGGCGTGACATCACCGTTGATAATGCGCCGCAGGTCTTTGACAACGGACTTCGGAGGGCAAGCCTACAACTTGCTATGTACCTTCAGTTCGTTGACCAGATCCTCGTAGGTCAATACGGGCTCCGCTCCTCGCTCGTCAAAGGCCGCCAGGTCTTCCTCATCTTCGAGCAGCGCCACCCGTGCCGCATCAGTGACGATGGCAGAGATCGAGCGGTGAGTTTGGGCCGCCTTCAGGCGCAGGGCCTCGTGGAGCCCTTGGTCGAAACGGATTGTGGTGCGTCTGGTCGTGGCTGCCATGGCGTGGCTCCTCTTGCGCAGGGCAGAGCGTGGCGGCTCGGCTTGGTCGTCGGTTGCAATCACTGACTGCTTCGCTTTCATGTGAAGCCACCTCTTCCGAGAAGCCCTCGCAGAATAGCCTGATCCTGACTCGACAGAATAACCTAACCACGGCGCAGGCGCGGTTTGTTGCCCGGATGCAGGAGGCCCGACCTCGGGCCGAAGGCGGAGGTCAATCGGGTCCGGGCGGTTCGCGGCGGGGTCGCCGCTCCTACGCTCGTCACAGCACGTAGATGGGCGGCCGAGGTAGAAGTGTGGTTCGGTCTGCGAGCTAAAGGGCATCCTCTCCGGCGGCGGGTTGTCGGGCAGGGCGCAGATGACGGGCATGTCGGCGATTACCAGCGGGTCATGCTCGAGTTCGCCGGCCGGGCAGAGCTGTGACACGATTGCCGATTATATTCCAAAGCACATACGGTGGGCGGTGCGATATATTCTCATATATCGGCGCTGCCCCACGTGACTCCATGTGATATATCATGCGATATCGTCTTAAGCAGGCAATATAGTGGGGCATATCATATGGACTACAACATTGAGGAACTCGCCCGCCAGCTGAAGGCGGCACGGCTGCGCAGGCGGCTCAGCCAGCGCGCGCTGGCTGAGAAAGTGGGCATGCCCCAGAGCCACATCTCGAAGATCGAGAACGGTCGGATCGATATCAGGATCTCCAGCCTTATGGAGTTTGCACGGGTGCTCGACCTCGAACCGATGCTGATCCCGCGCGGGCTCGTGCCGGCCGTTCAGAGCATGATCCGCGGAGTCGGGCACGCGCAGCGCGCCGACCCATCGCGGGTTTCTGAATCACCCGCACCGGCCTATCGCCTGGACGAGGACGAGGGGCAAGGCGATGGCTGAGGTCTCGGTTCTCGATGTCTTCTTGCACGGCCGCCGGATTGGAACGCTCACACAGGTCGGGCATGACCGCAATCTCTTTGCCTTCTCGCAGGCCTATATTGACGATCCGGACCGGCCCACGCTGAGCCTCTCCTTCAAGGATGAGTTCGGCAACCTCATCACGGATACGCCGGTCCGGCAGACCAGGCTGCCGCCGTTTTTTTCCAACCTCCTGCCCGAAGGGCCCATGCGCGACTACCTCGCCGCACGCGCCGGTGTGAAGCCACAGCGGGAGTTCTTCCTGCTTTGGGTGCTCGGACGTGATCTGCCCGGCGCGGTCAGCGTCCGGCCGGCCGAGGGTCAATCCTGGCCGGACAGGGAGGAAGGGGATGAAGGCAAGGCTCCGGATGGCGAACAGGCGTTGCGCTTTTCTCTCGCCGGCGTGCAGCTCAAGTTCTCGGCGGTGATGGGCGCGACGGGCGGGCTGACGATTCCCTCCCAGGGTGTCGGTGGGGCCTGGATCGTCAAGCTGCCTTCCGCGACGTTCGATCGTGTCCCCGAGAACGAGTTCGCCATGATGAGCCTTGCGCACGAAATCGGGATGGACATTCCCGAGATTGCACTTCACCCGGTGGAACAGATAGGCAACCTGCCCGAAGGCATGGAGAGGCTCGGCGGGCAGGCCCTCGCAGTCAGGCGGTTCGATCGGAGTACGGATGGCACACCCATCCATGTGGAGGACTTTGCCCAGGTCTTCAACGTCTATCCGGACGACAAGTACGGGAAGGCCAGTTACCGCAACATCGCGCAGGTGATCTGGGCGGAGATCGGGGAGCCGGGCATCACCGAATTCATCCGCCGCCTTGTATTCAACACGCTGATCGGCAATGCCGACATGCATCTGAAGAACTGGTCACTGATCTATCCCGATGGCCGCACACCGGCGCTCGCGCCGGGATATGACTTTGTTTCCACGATCCCCTACATCGCTGACGGCACCATGGCCCTGAAGTACGCCCGAACCAAAAGGATGGCCGAGCTTGGGGTCGATGAACTGCAGTATCTTGCAGCCAGGGCGGGATTGCCGAAGAAGCCCGTTCTGGATGCCGCGCGGGAGACGGTTCAGGCATTCCTCGATATCTGGCCGGCGCGCAGGGCGGACCTGCCGCTCTCAACGGAAGCCGCAATCAACATCGACAGGCATGTTCGGTCGATTGCCGTGGTTCGGGAGTTGGGAATGACCTGATAACAGCGCTACTCCACCGTGACTGACTTCGCCAGGTTCCTCGGCTGGTCCACGTCCGTCCCCTTGAGCACCGCCGTGTGGTAGGCCAGCAGTTGCAGCGGGACGGTATAGACGATCGGCGCGGTGCTGGGGCAGATGTCGGCCAGGGTGAGGCTGTGGTAGTGGTCCAGGTCGATGCGGATGCGCTGGTCGCTGAAGAGGAACAGTTCGCCGCCGCGGGCACGGACTTCCTGGAGGTTGGACAGCACCTTCTCCAGCAGCGGGTCGTCGGGCAGGGCGCAGATGACGGGCATATCGGCATCCACCAGGGCGAGCGGACCGTGTTTGAGTTCACCGGCCGGGTAGGCCTCGGCGTGGATGTAGGAGATCTCCTTCAGCTTCAGCGCGCCCTCCATGGCCACGGGGTAGAAGCTGCCGCGGCCGAGGAACAGGGCGTGGGTCTTCTCGGCAAACGCGTTGGCCATCTGCTCGATGGGCTCGCTCAGGGACAGCGCCACTTCCACCTGGCGGGGCAGGGATTCCAGCTCCTCGACCAGTTCCTTTTCCCGCGCCCGGTCCATGCCGGTGCGGCGGGCGAGCGCGAGCGTGATCAGGCGCAGGGCGACCAGCTGGGTGGTGAAGGCCTTGGTGGAGGCGACGCCGATCTCGGGGCCGGCGCGGGTCATGACCGCCACATCGGACTCGCGCACCAACGAGCTTTCGGGGACGTTGCACACGCACAGACTGCCGAGATAACCCATCTTCTTCGAGGCGCGAAGGGCTGCCAGGGTGTCCGCCGTCTCACCGGACTGGGAGATCGTGACAAACAGCGTTTCGGGCGGCACCACCACTCTGCGGTAGCGGAACTCGCTGGCCACTTCCACGCTGCAGGGCACGCCGATCTCCTCCAGCCAGTAGCGCGCGACCAGTCCCGCATGAAAGCTCGTGCCACAGGCGATGATGTGCACGCCCTTCGCGGCGTCCAGGAGGCGCGTGGCCTCGTGGCCGAAACTCTCCTCCAGCAGCCGGCCCTTGTAGATGCGCCCCTCCAGGGTCTCGGCGATCACGCCCGGCTGCTCGAAGATCTCCTTGAGCATGTAGTGGCGGTAGGGGCCCTTCTCGGCGGTGGCCGCGGAGAGGGTGGATTCGCGCAACGGGCGCTCGGCGGCGTTGCCGTCGGTGTCGAACACGCGCACCGAGTCGCGCCGGATCTCGGCGATGTCGCCCTCCTCCAGGAAGGCGAAGCGCTGGGTGACGGGCAGCAGCGCAAAGACGTCGGAGGCAATGAAGTTTTCGCCCACGCCCACACCGATGACCAGCGGGCTGCCCAGGCGCGCGACGATGATGCGGTCCGGTTCGTCGGGGCTCGCGACGGCCAGCGCGTAGGCGCCCACCATCTTCTTCACGGCCAGCTTGACGGCGGCCAGCAGCTCGCCGGTCTCGTCGAGGCACTGCGCCAGCAGATGGGCGATGACCTCGGTGTCGGTTTCGGAGGAGAAGGGATATCCGGCGGCGCTGAGTTCCGCGCGCAGTTCCGCGTAATTCTCGATGATACCGTTGTGCACGATGGCCACGCGTTCGCCGCTCATGTGCGGGTGGGCGTTGCGCTCGGCGGGAATGCCGTGGGTGGCCCAGCGGGTGTGAGCGATGCCGAGGCTGCCGTTGAGCGGCTGCGTATCGAGGCGCGCCTGCAGTTCGCTCACCTTGCCGACGGAACGGATGCGTTCGATATGCCCGTCGTCCTCGCGCACGGCGATGCCGGCGGAATCGTAACCGCGATATTCCAGCCGCCGCAGGCCCTCCATCAGGACGGGGACGATGTTGCGTTCAGCGATGGCTCCGACAATTCCGCACATAGGAAGGCTCTAGATACAAGTGGACCGTAAAACCGATTGGACAGGATTAACAGGATTTACATGATGAAAAGGCGAAAGCAAAAAATGATCGTAAGCCGTTGATCCTCACAATCATGTTAATCCTGTAAATCCTGTCGAAAGTTTTCATTCCTTAGGTTTCTTCTCCGGGCGTTTCCAGCCGCGGATGGTGCGTGCGTCGGCGCGGGCCACGGTGAGTTCGTTGGGCGGGGCGTCGCGGTTGAGCGTGGTGCCGGCGCCGATGGTGGCGCCTTCGCCGATAGTGAGCGGGGCCACCAGCGCGGTGTTGGAGCCGATGAAGGCGCGGTCGCCGATGACGGTGCGGTGCTTGTTGGCGCCGTCGTAGTTGCAGGTGATGGTGCCGGCGCCGATGTTCACGTCGCGGCCCACGTCCGCGTCGCCCACGTAGCTCAGGTGGTTGATCTTCGCGCCCTCGCCCACGCTCGTGTTCTTCACCTCCACGAAGTTGCCGATGCGGGCTCGCTCGGCCGTTTCGGTGCCGGGGCGGATGCGGGCGAATGGGCCCACCTGGGCATCGGCGCCGATCACGGCGCCTTCGATCACGGAATGGGGCAGCACCTTCACGCCCGGTCCGATGCGGCTGTCGATGATTACGCAGCCGGCGCCGATCGTCGCGCCCTCGCCCAGTTCCACGTCGCCCTGAAGGACCACGTTCACGTCCAGAGTGACATCCGCGCCGGCGTTTACGCGGCCGCGTATGTCGAGGCGCGCCGGATCCATCACGGTGACGCCTTCGCGCATCAATGCCTCCGCGCAGCGACGCTGGAAGGCACGCTCCTGTTCGGCAAGCTGGCGCTTGTCGTTCACGCCCATGACCTCCACCGGATCGTGGGCCACGGCGGCCTCCACGCGCCTGCCCTCCCCGTTCGCGAGTGCCACGCAGTCGGTGAGATAGAACTCGCCCTGGGCATTGTCGTCGGTGACCCGGGAGAGCCAGTCGGCGAAGGCCCGGGCGCCGGCGGCCATGATGCCGGTGTTCACTTCCTTGACGTGGCGTTCGGATTCGCTGGCGTCTTTCTGCTCGACGATGCGCAGCACGCGGCCGGCATCGTCGCGCAGGATGCGGCCGTAGCCGGTGGGATCGGCAAGGAGCGTGGTCATAAGCGCCAGATCGGCGCCGTCGTCCAGAGCGGCGAGCAGGCGACCGAGGGTTTCGGGGCGCACCAGCGGCACATCCCCGTAGAGAACCAGAATGCGGTCGTCCGCGCCGGCCGCGGGCAGCGCGAGGCTGACGGCATGGCCGGTGCCGCGCTGTTCGGGCTGGTGCACCCAGGTGATGTCGTCCTCGGGGAAGCGGGCCTGCACCTGGTCGCCGCCGTGGCCGTGCACGACCATCAGCCGGGCGGGGTCCAGGGCCCGGGCCGTGTCCAGGACGTGGCCCAGCAGGGGGCGGTCGGCCAGGGGATGCAGGACCTTGGGCAGCGAAGACCGCATGCGCGTGCCCTGGCCGGCGGCGAGAATCACGACGGAGAGGGCCTGGCTCATGGGCTGGGAATGTCGGTCATGGGCGCGGTGAACGGGTCGGGATCGGCGGGATGTTCTCTTGGAGCAAACATATCACGCCGGGGAGCGGTTATCACCGGGGCCGGGTGTGACACCGCCAAACCGAAAGGCAATGCGTTTCTCTCGCAAAGCACGCCAAGTACGCCAAGGAGACCGGAAAGAATCCTCGAAAAAGCATCTCCTGGTCCACAGACCGGGCAGGCGCCTCACATAGCTCACCCGCACGGCCGTTCTCATTCGGGCTTACTTGGCGTTCTTCGCGCTCTTTGCGAGAGAACGTTTTGCCTCACAGAAAGGTGGCATAGGGCGGGCGCGGGCCGCCCTATGGGGCCGGTTTTCAGCCCTTGTGCTGGCGCATCTTTTCGATCATGCGCAGGCGGGCGGCGGCCTCAACGAGCTCGGCCTGGGCCTTGGCGTAGTCGAAGTCGGCCTTCTTGTCGGCGAGCGCCGCCTCGGCGCGGCGCATGGCCTCCTTGGCCTCGGCCTCGTCCAGGTCCTTGGCGCGCACTGCAGTGTCGGCAAGGATGGTCACCACGTGGGGCTGCACCTCCAGCAGGCCGCCGGAGATGAAGATGTGATGCTCCTCGCCGGATTCGCTCACCTTGACCCGCACCTCGCCCGGCTTGAGCTTGGCGATGTACTGGGCATGTCGGGGCAGGATGCCCACCTCGCCGCCCTCGGCGGGCGCCACCACCATCTGCGCGGTGCCGGAGTAGATGGACTCCTCCGCACTGACGATGTCGACGTGAAAGGTCATGGCCATGGGATACCCCGTCGCTTACTTGAGCTTCTCGGCCTTTTCGACGGCTTCGTCGATGGTGCCGACCATGTAGAAGGCCTGCTCGGGCAGGTGGTCGTACTCGCCGTCCACGATGGCCGCAAAGGCGCGGATGGTCTCCTTGAGGGAGACGTACTTGCCCGGGGAACCGGTGAACACCTCGGCCACGAAGAACGGCTGGGACAGGAAGCGCTGGATCTTGCGGGCGCGTGCCACGAGCAGCTTGTCGTCCTCGGAGAGTTCATCCATGCCGAGAATCGCGATGATGTCCTTCAGCTCCTTGTAGCGCTGCAGGGTGTTCTGCACGGCGCGCGCGGTGTCGTAATGCTCCTGGCCGATGACGTTCGGGTCCAGCTGGCGGGAGGTGGAGTCCAGCGGGTCCACGGCCGGGTAGATGCCGAGCTCGGCGATCTGGCGCGAGAGCACCACGGTGGCGTCCAGATGCGCGAAGGTGGTGGCGGGCGAGGGATCGGTGAGGTCGTCCGCGGGCACGTACACGGCCTGGATGGAGGTGATGGAACCCTTCTTGGTGGAGGTGATGCGCTCCTGCAGCACGCCCATCTCCTCGGCGAGCGTCGGCTGGTAGCCCACGGCGGACGGCATGCGGCCGAGCAGCGCGGACACCTCGGTGCCGGCCAGGGTGTAGCGGTAGATGTTGTCGATGAACATCAGCACGTCGCGGCCTTCGTCGCGGAAGTACTCGGCCATGGTCAGGCCGGTGAGCGCCACGCGCAGACGGTTGCCCGGGGGCTCGTTCATCTGGCCGTAGACCAGCGCCACCTTGTCCAGCACGTTGGATTCCTTCATCTCGTGGTAGAAGTCGTTGCCCTCACGGGTACGCTCCCCCACGCCGGCGAACACGGAGTAGCCGCTGTGCTCGATGGCGATGTTGCGGATCAGCTCCATCATGTTCACGGTCTTGCCCACGCCGGCGCCGCCGAACAGGCCCACCTTGCCGCCCTTGGCAAACGGGCAGAGGAGGTCGATCACCTTGATGCCGGTCTCGAGCAGCTCGGTGGAACCGGCCTGCTCGTCGAAGGAAGGGGCGGGACGGTGGATGGACCAGCGGTCGTCGGTCTGCACGTCGCCGGCGTTGTCCACCGGGTTGCCCAGCACGTCCATGATGCGCCCGAGCGTCCCCTTGCCCACGGGCACGGAGATCGGCGCGCCGGTGTTGCTCACCTTCACGCCGCGGCGCACGCCGTCGGTGGAGCCCATGGCGATGGTGCGCACCACGCCGTCGCCGAGCTGCTGCTGCACCTCGAGCGTCAGGCCGCCATCCTCCAGCATGAGGGCATCGTAGATGTTGGGCACGGCCTCGCGCGGGAACTCCACGTCCACCACGGCGCCGATGATTTCAACGATGTGTCCAGCACTCATCTTGTTGATCCTCTAAGTCTGCAAATCCTGTTTGGGCGGCGCGCGCGTCAGACCGCTGCGGCACCGCTCACGATCTCGGAAATTTCCTGGGTGATGGCCGCCTGGCGGGCCTTGTTGTACACGAGCTGCAGTTCGTTGATCAGCTCGCCCGCATTGTCGGAGGCGGACTTCATGGCCACCATGCGCGCGGCCATCTCGCAGGCCACGTTCTCGACCACACCCTGATAGACCACGGACTCGATGTAGCGCGTGAGCAGCGTGTCGAGCACGGGCTTCGTATCCGGTTCGTAGATGTAGTCCCAGTGGTGCTTGAGCTCTTCCTCTTCGCTGGGCACCAGCGGCAGCAGCGTGGTGACGCGCGGGCGCTGGGTCATGGTGTTGACGAACTCGTTCTCCACCAGGAAGAGCCGGTCGATACGGCCCTCGTCGTAGGCGTCGAGCATGACCTTGATGGTGCCGATGAGATCATTGAGCCGCGGCTGGTCGCCCATGTGGGTGACCTTGGACACCACGTTGCCGCCCAGACGCTTGAAGAAACCCAGCGCCTTGTTGCCCACCAGGCAGAGATCCACCTCGATGCCCTGCCCGTGCCACTCGCGCATGGCACCCACGGCCTTCTTGAACAGGTTGATGTTCAGGCCGCCGCACAGACCGCGGTCGGTGGAGACGATGATCATCCCCACCCGCTTGACCTCGCGCTCCTCCAGATACGGATGACGGTACTCGGCCTGGGCCATGGCCACGTGGCCGATCACCTGGCGGATCTTCTCCGCGTAGGGACGCGTGGCCAGCATGCGGTCCTGCGCCTTGCGCATCTTGCTGGCGGCCACCATCTCCATGGCCTTGGTGATCTTCTGAGTATTCTTGATACTCTTGATCTGGGTGCGGATCTCTTTTGCGCCTGACATGATGGACCCCGCTTACCAGCTGTGGTTGGCCTTGAACTCGTCCATGGCGGCCCGCATCGCGGACTCGATCTCGTCGTTGTAGTCGCCGCTCTCGTTGATCCTGTCCAGCAGGTCCTTCTTGCTGGAGCGCACGAAATCCAGCATGGCGCGCTCGAAATCGACCACCTGTTTCGCCTCGACGTCATCGAGGTAGCCCTCGTTGGCAGCGAACAGCGCGAACGCCATTTCGGCTACGGACATGGGCGAGTACTGGGCCTGCTTCATCAGTTCGGTGACGCGCTGGCCGCGCTCGAGCTGTTTGCGGGTCAGTTCGTCCAGGTCCGAGGCGAACTGGGAGAACGCCGCCAGCTCGCGGTACTGGGCAAGCGCCAGACGCACGCCGCCGCCGAGCTTCTTGATGATCTTCGTCTGCGCGGCACCGCCCACACGGGAGACCGACAGGCCGGCGTTAATGGCCGGGCGGATACCCGCGTTGAAGAGATCCGTTTCCAGGAAGATCTGTCCGTCGGTGATGGAGATCACGTTGGTGGGCACGAAGGCGGACACGTCGCCGGCCTGGGTCTCGATGATGGGCAGGGCGGTCAGCGAACCGGTCTTCCCCTTCACCTCGCCGTTGGTGAACTGCTCCACGTACTCGGCGTTCACGCGGGAGGCGCGCTCCAGCAGGCGGGAGTGAAGATAGAACACGTCACCGGGATACGCCTCGCGGCCCGGCGGGCGGCGCAGCAGCAGGGACACCTGGCGGTAGGCCCAGGCCTGCTTGGTGAGGTCGTCGTAGATGATCAGCGCATCCTCGCCGCGGTCGCGGAAGTACTCGCCCATGGCGCAGCCGGAGTAGGGGGCGATGAACTGCATGGCGGCGGATTCGGACGCCGTGGCGGCCACCACGATGGTGTGCTCCATGGCACCGTGTTCCTGCAGCTTGCTCACCACGTTGGCGATGGAGGAGGCCTTCTGACCCACCGCCACGTAGATGCACTTAACGCCCGTGCCCTTCTGGTTGATGATGGTGTCCACCGCGACAGCGGTCTTGCCTGTCTGACGGTCGCCGATGATCAGCTCGCGCTGACCGCGGCCGATGGGCACCATGGCGTCGATGGACTTCAGTCCGGTCTGCACCGGCTGGCTCACAGACTGGCGCTCGATCACGCCCGGCGCGATCTTCTCGATGGGCGAACTCTGGTTCGTGTCGATGACGCCCTTGCCGTCCACCGGCATGCCGAGGGAGTTGACCACGCGCCCCAGCAGGGCCTCGCCCACGGGCACTTCCAGGATGCGGCCGGTGCAGCGCGCCGTGTCGCCTTCCTTGATGTGCTTGTAGTCGCCGAGCACCACGGCGCCCACGGAGTCACGCTCCAGGTTGAGCGCCAGGCCGAAGGTGTTGCCGGGGAACTCGATCATCTCGCCCTGCATGACGTCGGCCAGGCCGTGCAGGCGGACGATGCCGTCGGAGAGGCTGACCACGGTGCCCTCGGTGCGGGCTTCGGCGGCCGCCTCGTAGTCGGCAATGCGCTTCTTGATCAGTTCACTGATTTCGGTCGGATTGAGTTGCATGGAATGAATCCTCTTAGCGGCTCAGGCTGGCGGCCAGGCGTTCCAGGCGCCCGCGCATTGAACCATCGATAACCAGGTCGCCCGCACGGATCACGGCGCCGCCGATCAGGTTCTCGTCGATCTCGCAGACGAGTTCCACGTCGCGGCCCAGGCGCTTCCTGAGCGCCGCGGCGATCTCGGCCTTCTGCTCGTCGGCCACGGGCCGGGCGGAGACGACTTTCGCTTCCACCTTGCCTTCGGCGCCGGCACGCATCACCTCGAACAGCGCGGCGATTTCCGGCAACAGGCCGATGCGCCCGTTGTCGGCCAGCATGCGCACCAGGTTTTTTCCCTGGCCGTCGATGTGGCCCTCGCAAACGGAGATGAAGGTCTGCGCGGCAGACTCGCGGGTGAGCCTGGGGTTGTCGAGATAAACGCGCATGGCCGGATCGTGGGCCACGGCGGCCATGAACCCGAGCTGGTCGGACCAGCCGGCCAGGTTCCCGGCGGCCTGCGCCGCCTCGAAGACCGCCTTGGCGTAGGGCCGTGCAAGCGTGGTGAGTTCAGACATGAGCGGTCACCTAGAGCTGCGCGGCCAGATCGCGGATGGCGTCGTCGTGTGCCTTGGCGTCCACTTCCTTTTTCAGGATGCGCTCGGCGCCGGCCACGGCGATCACGCCCACCTGCCTGCGCAGCTCCTCGCGGGCACGGTTGAGTTCCTGCTCGATCTCCTTCTCGGCGGACGCCTTGATGCGCTCGGCCTCCTGGCGCGCCGTGTCCTTGGAGGCCTCGACGACCTCATTGGCGCGCTTCTGGGCCTGGGAGATGATCTCGTTGGCCTGCTGCTTGGCTTCCTGGAGGACCTTCTTGGCCCGCTCCTCGGCAAGCTCCTGCTCGTGCTTGCCGCGCTCGGCCGCCGCAAGGCCGTCAGCGATCTTCTGCTGGCGTTCCTGCATCGCCTTGATGATGGGGGGCCACACGTACTTCATGGTGACCCACACCAGCAGGGCGAAGGTGATCATCTGGCCGAGCAGCGTGAGATTGATATTCACGTTGCTACCCCCTGGGAAATCGGTTCAAAACGCAATGGTGATGCGGCTCTTGTCGGGTTCGTCAGCCGGTCACTGCGCCCAGGAAGGGGTTGGCGAAGGTGAAGAACAGGGCCAGGCCCACGCCGATCATGGTCACGGCGTCGAGCAGACCGGCCACGATGAACATCTTCACCTGCAGCATCGGCACCATCTCGGGCTGGCGCGCAGCGCCTTCCAGGAATCGGCCGCCCAGCAGGCCGAAGCCGATGGCGGTACCGAGCGCGCCCATGCCGAGGATCAGACCCACGGCGATGGCGGTCATACCCTGCACGTTAGAGATAGCGAGAGCGAGTTCCATAACTTCCTCCAGAGAAAGTTCAAGTCAAGGTTTCAGAAAACAGTCGTCAAATACCCGCGCCGGATGTGCCGGCCCGGCATGAAATCTAGTGATCCTCGTGCGCCATGCTGAGATAGACGATGGTCAGCACCATGAAAATGAACGCCTGCAGCGTGATGATCAGCAGCTTGAACAGGGACCAGGGCAGACCCAGCGTCCACTGGATCCACCAGGGCAGCAGCGCGATCAGGGTGAAGATGAGGCCGCCGGCGTACATGTTTCCGAAAAGTCGCAGTGCCAGCGAAACGGGCTTGGCGATCTCCTCGACCACCTTCAGCACGAAGTTGAAGGGCAGGAACCACACGCCGAAGGGCTTGAGGAACATCTCCTTGGAGAATCCGCCGGCGCCCTTGATGTACACGCTGTAGAAGATAATGAGGAAGAACACCGCGATGGACATGCCGAGCGTGGCGTTCACGTCGGACGTCGGGTTGATGCGCAGGTATTCGAGCCCGATGAAGTGGGCCACGTAGGGGAACAGGTCGTAGGGCAGCAGCTTGACGATGTTCATGAGGAAGATCCACACGAACAGGGTCAGCGCCAGGGGGGCGATCAGTTTGCTGCGGCCGTGGAAGGAGTCCTTGACCTGCTGGTCCACGAACCCCACCAGGATCTCGACGAAATTCTGCAGACCGCCCGGCACGCCGGAGGTCACTCTGCGCGCCGCGCTAATGAAGATGAAGAGGAAGATGCTGCCGAGCAGGATGGAGAAGAACATCGTGTCCACGTGGATCGACCAGAACGAGCCCTTCTCTCCCAGCGTAAGGTGCCCCAGGTGGTGCTTGATGTACTCCGATGCGTTCTCGTATTCCACAGCCATGGTGCGCTCGAGCCTCGAGTTTTTTCTATTCTTGCGTGCCGGACAATGCCGGCAACAGGACGATCCAGAATGCCGCGAGGCTGACCATGTAGGTCAGGAACAGGGGCAGGAAGCTCAGTTCCAGCCACGCGATCGCAGCAACAAACAGGACCACCGTCAGCAGGATCTTCTGGGATTCGCCGACGTAAAACGTCCTCACGATGTCCTTGGGGGGGCGGTCCGGGCCACGGCCGAATACGCGCAGCGCAAAGAACGCGGTGGTGATGAAGCCGATTCCCCCGCCAGCGAATGCCGACCAGCCGGCATAGGGTCCATACATGCCGGCAAACACCGCCAGACCGGCCACGGCCACGGCGAACTGCAGGGTCAGCAGACGTCCAACGGTGCGCTTGGTCAGATCCACGCCCAATGCCTTCACGCCGTGCCCACAGGCGCCGTGGCCCGGGGCTTCGCCGTGTCTGAAACCCTTATTTTAGGGCATCAGGAATTCCTAATACGGAGGCGCGGGATTATACGTTGAGCCCAAGACCCGGTCAAACCGGGTAAGGCGTGGAAAGCCCGTAAATCAAGGGCCGGAGGGTGGTTTGCGGTCAATGGATCATGCCCGGATGGCCCGAGTGCGGGCCTCCCGCCACACCCCCCCGTAGGAGCGGCGACCCCGCCGCGAACCGCCGCGGCCAGGGCAACACCCCATTCAGCCCCGGGGGCTGGCCTCCTACTTGAGGTGGGCGAGGATGCCGTCCAGCTCGTCCAGGCTGTTGTACTGGACCACGAGGCGGCCCTTGCCCTTGGTGTTGTATTCGATGGTCACCGGCGCGCCCAGCTTGCCGGAGAGCTCCTCCTCCAGCCGGCGCACGTCGGGATTCTTGGCGGGGGCCTTTGCCGACGGCTTGCTGCCGTTGGTCTTGAGCAGCTGCTGGACGAGCCGCTCGGTCTCACGCACCGACAGCCCTTTGGCCACCACTTTGCGTGCGGCCTCGTCCTGGGCGTTGCCCGGGAGCGCCAGAAGCGCGCGCGCATGGCCCATCTCGATGCGGCCTTCGTCCAGCAGGGTGCGGGCGGTCTCGCCCAGGTCCAGCAGGCGCAGCAGGTTGGTGACGCCCGTGCGCGAGCGGCCCACGGATTCCGCTGCCTGCTGATGGGTCATCTCGAATTCCTGGATGAGGCGGTGCAGCGCGCGGGCCTCCTCGATGGGGTTGAGGTTCTCGCGCTGGATGTTCTCGATGAGCGCCATGGCCGCGGCGGCCTGGTCCGGGATGTCGCGCACCACCGCCGGCAATTCGTGCAGCCCCGCCAGCTGTGCGGCGCGCCAGCGGCGCTCGCCGGCGATCAGCTCGTAGCCCTGACCCATGGGACGCACCACCACGGGCTGGACGACCCCCTGGGCACGGATGGAGGCGGCCAGTTCCTCCAGGGCCTCCTGCCTGATGTGCACGCGGGGCTGGTACTTGCCGCGGCGGATCTGGTCCACCGGGATCTGGCGCAGGTTGGCCTCCTCTTCCTCGCGCTGGGCGGCGCCCGCGCTGCTCAACAGCGCATCCAGCCCGCGTCCCAGTCCGCTTCTGCGTCTTGCCATGCTCGTTGAATTCCCGGCTCTTGCGGTGCGCCGCGCACACCGTCGGTTGTCAGTATCAGATGCTGCCCGTGGCCGCGGGTACCGGGGACTCGCCCCGGTCGCGACGCAGGATCTCGCCGGCCAGGGCCAGGTAGGCCATGGCGCCACGGGAGGGCTTATCATACAGGAGAACCGGCAGGCCGTAGCTCGGCGCCTCCGCCAGGCGCACGTTGCGCGGGATGATGGTGCGATACAGACGCTCGCCAAAGTGCTGCTCCAGTTGCGCGGAGACGTCGGTGGCCAGGTTGTTGCGCGGGTCGTACATGGTGCGCAGCACGCCCTCGATCTGCAGCCCCGGGTTCACCGAGCGACGGATGCTCTCGATGGTGCCGGTCAGCGCCGAGAGCCCTTCCAGCGCGTAGTACTCGCACTGCATGGGGATCACCACGCCGTGGGCGGCGGTCAGCGCGTTCACCGTGAGCATGTTCAGGGCCGGCGGACAGTCGACGATGATGTAGTCGAACTCGTCCACCACCGGCGCCAGGGCGTCCCGCAGTCGGAACTCCCGCCGTTCGGCCTGCATCAGGGCCACCTCGGCTTCCGTGAGATCATCGTTGGCTGGCAGCAGACTGTAGCCCACCGCCTCCACGTACTGGATGGCCTCGCGAATGGAGACCCGCCCGAGGAGCACGTCGCCGCTGGTGAACTCGAGGTCGTGCTTGTCCACGGCGCTGCCCATGGTGGCGTTGCCCTGGGGGTCCAGGTCGATGAGCAGGACATTGCGCCGCGTGGCCGCCAGGGAGGCGGCCAGGTTGACGCTGGTAGTTGTCTTGCCCACCCCGCCCTTCTGGTTGGCGATGGTCAGAATCTTGCCCATGGGGTTCCCCCGGATAACCGTTACCGCACGCAATGTGGTAGGTCGGGCTTCAGCCCGACGCCGCTGCCCAACGCAGCCACCGCTGTCGGCCTGAAGGCCGACCTACGACGAATGATGCCTGGCAAAAATCAAAAGCCTTGACGCAAAGACGCAGAGGTTCGCAAAGGTCTTTCCTGAAAGAGCGTTTCTTTGCGTCATCGCGGCTTTGCGTCAAGGCTTTTGACCTTGCTGGCTGTCGCGGGTCCGGCGAAGCTGCACGAGGTGGCGCGCGGCGCTCAGGCCGGGCACGCTGATCGCGTGGACCGCCTCCACCGTCCACGGTGCCGGCAGGTCGGCCAGCTCCGCCTTCGGATCCCGGCCCTTCATGGCCAGCAGGCGTCCGTCGGGCTTGGCAAGATGCCCGGCCAGGGCGACAAAGTCCCGCGTCGCGGCAAAGGCGCGGCTGATGACTGTATCAAAGGCCCTCTCCGGGCGGTAGTTTTCCACACGCGTCTGCACCGCCTCGACCCGCTTAAGCCCCAGCTCCAGGATCACCTGCTTCTGGAAGCGCACCTTCTTGCCCACCGCCTCGACCAGCACCACTTCGAGCGCCGGGTCGGCGATGGCCAACGGAATGCCCGGCAACCCTGCCCCGCTGCCGATATCTGCGATCCGCGAACCATGAATCCAGGGTTTCATGGCCAAGCTGTCGAGCAGATGATGCGTGACCATCTGCGTCGGGTCCGTGAGCGACGTCAGGTTGTAGGCCCGGTTCCAGTGCAGCAACAGTTCCAGGTAGGCCGTCAGCGGCCCCTGGAGATCGGGGGGCAATTGCAGGGCTTCGAGGCCGCGGGCGAGCGCATCCCGGGCCGGCGCGGGCAGGTCCTTCACGCCCGGGCGCGCTCGGGGCCCTGTCGCTTCACGTGCACCAGCAACAGGGACACCGCCGCCGGCGTCACGCCGGGGATGCGCGCCGCCTGCCCCAGGGTGTGCGGGCGATGGGCGGCGAGCTTCTGGCGCACTTCCATGGACAGGCCGCGGATGGCAGCGTAGTCCAGGTCCTCTGGCAGGGCCAGATCCTCGTGGCGGCGCTGGCGCGCCACCTCATCCTGCTGGCGCTGGATGTAGCCGGCATACTTGGCCTGGATCTCCACCTGCTCCGCCACCCGGGGGTCGACCACGCCCGGCCCCGCGGACTCGAGGTCCATGAGCGCCGCATAGCTCACATCGGGCCGGCGCAACAGTTCCAGCAAGGTGTGTTCGCGGCTGAACGGGCCGCCGATGAGTCGCTCGACCTCGGCCACGTCGATCCGGACCGGGTCGAGACGCGTGCGCGCGAGCCGCGCGGTTTCCTGCTCCACCGCCTCGCGCTTGGCGCTGAATGCCGCCCAGCGCGCATCATCCACCAGCCCCATGTCGCGCCCCAGCGGCGTGAGGCGCAGATCGGCGTTGTCCTCGCGCAGCATGAGCCGGTACTCGGCGCGGCTAGTGAACATGCGGTAGGGCTCGGACGTGCCGCGGGTGATGAGGTCGTCGATGAGGACGCCGATGTAGGCCTCGTCCCGGCGCGGGCACCAGGGCTCCAGGTCGCGCACGCCGCGCGCGGCATTGAGCCCCGCCACCAGCCCCTGCGCCGCGGCCTCCTCGTAGCCGGTGGTGCCGTTGATCTGTCCGGCAAAGTAGAGGCCGGACAGGCAGCGCGTCTCGAGGCTGGGCTTCAGGTCCCGGGGATCGAAGTAGTCGTACTCGATGGCGTAGCCCGGGCGCGTGATGTGCGCGTGCTCGAAACCGGGGATGCTCTGCACCAGTTCCACCTGAACGTCGAAAGGCAGGCTGGTGGAGATGCCGTTGGGATAGACCTCGCGGGTGTCGAGTCCTTCGGGCTCGATGAACACCTGGTGGCTGTCCTTGTCGGCGAAGCGCACCACCTTGTCCTCGATGGACGGGCAGTAGCGCGGCCCCACGCCTTCGATGGCGCCGCTGTACATGGGCGAGCGGTGCAGCGCGCCGCGGATGATGTCATGGGTGCGTTGCGTCGTGCGCGCGATCCAGCAACTGGTCTGCGGCGGATGCTCGTCAACGGACCCGATGAAGGAGAACACCGGCCGCGGATCGTCGCCGGGCTGCTCGGCCAGTTGCGTGAAGTCGATGCTCTTGCCGTCGATGCGCGGCGGCGTGCCGGTCTTGAGCCGCCCGACGCGCGGCGCCAGTTCGCGCAGGCGCGCGGCCAGCGCGATGGACGGCGGGTCGCCCGCACGCCCGCCGCTTTGCTGGGTCTCACCCACGTGGATGCGCCCGCCCAGAAACGTCCCCACCGTGAGCACCACGGCCGGCGCGCGAAAGCGCAGACCGGCCTGGGTGACCACGCCGGCGACACGCCCGCCCTCGACGATCAGGTCATCCACGGCCTGCTGAAAGATGAAGAGGTTCGGGGTGTTCTCGACCACGGCGCGCACCGCGGCCTTGTAGCGGACCCGGTCCGCCTGGGCGCGGGTGGCGCGCACCGCCGGCCCCTTGCGGCTGTTGAGCGTGCGGAAATGGATCCCGCCCCGGTCAGCCGCCCGGGCCATGAGCCCGCCGAGCGCATCGATCTCCTTGACCAGATGCCCCTTGCCGATCCCGCCGATGGCCGGGTTGCAGCTCATCTGGCCGATGGTCTCGATGTTGTGAGTGAGCAGCAGCGTGCGCGCACCGAAGCGCGCCGAGGCGAGCGCCGCCTCGGTCCCCGCGTGGCCGCCGCCGACCACGATCACGTCATAGCTTGCTTCGAATCCCATCCAACCGGACCGTTTTCACAGGAAAAGGGCTGGAATTCTACGCCGGGAGCGCTTCCGGGACCACTGTAAGCCCGCGGAAGTGCACGAAGAAAAGAAAATGTTCTCTCGCAAAGGCGCGAAGCCCGCGAAGGAAACCCCTTCATATTCTAGGTGTGTCACCCCAACAGGTTGTTCACAGGTAAAGCGTGGGAGGCTCTCGGGAAGGAGCGAAGCATGTCCTGCGATGCTTGTCGTAGGAGCCCAGCCCTCTGGGCGAACGAACCGGTGTTGTACCAGTGCTGCGTTCGCCCAGAGGGCTGGGCTCCTACAACCGGTCCGGCCTGCCAGCAGCTCAGCCCGGATGAACAACGTATTGAGAGATCACAGCTAGGGATCGAGCTGCTCGCCGGCTGGTGTCCAACTGGCGAGATATGCGGGCAGTATCGTGCCCCGGACCGCGTTCGGCAAACGCGCCGGAAACCTGCTTGACGCAGAGAGCTCACGATGCCCGGCGGTAAAACAACTCGCCGTCGGGGGTCTCGTCAATGCGGATCTCCACCACGGACTGCACCTCGGGTGGCAGAGCTTCCCGAACGGCCTCCCTGGCCTGGTCCAGCCCGTTTGCGCCACCGACCACGCCATGGGCGGGCAAGAGGCTGATCCGGTAGTGCAGTGCACCGGAGTTTTGATCCAAGTCCGATTGCCAGCGGGCCTGCGCCACGGGCGGATGCTCGGACAACACCGCGGTCAGTCCCGCCAGCACGGACGCGAAGTCATGGCGCTCCCCCTCGATGCGCCTCTCTTCCTCCAGCACGGCGCTCGACGGACGCCAGCCGGAGGCCAGTGCCTGTTCGCGGGTCCTGCCCCAGGGGTAGCTCGATGCCGCCGCGAAGGCCGCCGCATGTCGCCGGTCCACCTCGTCCGGGCTCATCCTGGCCCAGTAGTCCGGTGGGCGCCCGGTACGCCGGTCGTGTTCCGCCGTCACCGGATCAAGCGCGCGGTACGGCTCCATCTCCGGGATGTCCGGCAGGGGTTTGGAAATGTCCATGTACTGCTGGAGGAACTCCCACCACAGCGACGCCTGCCATGGCAGAAAGAACTTCAGGCTCTCGTCCCCGTCGTCGCTGTAGCGATGGGCCACGTTCAGCACATACCCCGTGCTGCCCACCCCGGTGGGGATCATATACATGTAACCGTCAAACTCCGCGAACGGCAGGTGCATGGGTGCCTTGTCCCACGTGCGCGTGACGAAGCCGGTGCGGCGGTTGTAGTGGGTGTTGTTCTTATCGCCAACGAGGTTATGGCGGAGGATGAGCTTGCCAATGAAATATAAGAGTCCGGGGAGGATAAGAAACAAGGTAGTCGCGACGTACCACACGACCGAACCAAATACATCTGGCGCGAAACTAATAACTATTACCCCCCCCCCTCCGAAGACCCCAAAGAATGCTGCCACCCTGGTGATCATTTCAATCAGGATGGCCGGATTATTCGGCCCTTTGACCACATAGCGCTCATGGAGGGCCTCCGGGCCCGGCCTTTTGTGACCCTTTAGCCCCCGGGGCATAGTCGAGACCGCCAGAAACTCCCCGCAATGCACGCCGTGGGGCAGTGGCTGGCGACGCAACTGCCGCTGGGTACCGCTCAGCTGCGGACCGCCCTTCTGGCCGGGCAGGTCCTCCTGAGGGCGAGTCGAGTCGTAGGCGGTGTCGGCGTAGTGGACGTTGTTCGTCATGGTCATCCGCGATAGGTCTGCTGTTCGGCATAGGCCCAGCCGGGCACTTCGGTGTTGATGATCACCTCGTCATCCTGAACATCCCGCCGCCCGGGCACCGTCGGCAGGATCAGGCCATCGGTCGTCGTATGGTGCACCCGGGCCCGGTAGCGGTGTGGCGTGCCGCTGCCATCGCCCTGGTAATGGTAGCGCAGCCCGATTACCGCGCCGCTGCGCGGGTCCTTCAAATGAGAGACCAGGTACGGCCGGACGGCCTGCTGGCGACCCACCTCCCGCCGCACAAACATACTGGCAGCGGTCAGGCGAATGTCCAGTGCGCTGCTGCCCACCTCGAAGCCCGGGGCATAGGCCTCCACCACGACATCCGCCACGAAGCCGCCGGGGCCCTGAAAGCCGTGGGCGTTGTCGCGGCGGATGACCACCGAGGGCGACATGAGCAGGCTCATGGCCGCCTGGTGCATCTCTTCGGGGGACAGGTTCTCGTACTCATGGGTATGCCGGTTGTCCGTTCGTGCCGCAAAGGGGCCATACCGTGCCCAGCGCTCCAACGGCGAGTACGTGAGCATCGCGGAGGCCACCAGCGCCACCACGCTGACCCCCAGCAATGCCCAGCCCACCGGGCCTCCCGCCAGGGCGCCCACCCGGAGCAGGGCAGATGCAGCGGTGCCGGCAGCCACTCGCCCGGTCTGCTTGACGGCGCCGGCCATCAGAATGCCTGAGTACCCCAACGCCGAAGTGGCGGATATGCCCATGGCGAGGGCGGCCCGGCCCTCGCCCTTGCGATGGAGCTCCACGGTCTCCCAGATCGCAAGCAGCGAGAAGGCGGCGGCGATCCCCGCACCGGTAGCCGCGAAGGATTGCAGGTGCAGATCAGGACGCAGCGCGACGTGATGACGCACAACTCTTTCCAAGAGTCCGGTGGGCCGGTGATTGGTGAGACTCTTGATCTTGACGACTGCATCCAGACTGGCGTGAGCAGTAGCAACGCTGCCGATAAGGGCTCCAATCACGGCTCCTGCGCGGTCACCTAACTCCTTCTCAGCATCAAAAACTGTGTGCAGCAAGATTCCCGTGTTTACCCCCTGCAACACCGCCACCAGCGGCGGCAAGGCCATGCCCGCTCCCCGCAAACCCCGACCCATTTGCGCATCAGACGCCGTGTTATCGGGGCGGAAGAAGCGCTGACGTTTGGCCGCCGCGGCATCCACCACGGCCACGTGGGCCCTGGCTCGCGCCACCCCGTTCGTGTCCATGTCGGACCAGATTCGGTTTCTGAGGTCCGCTCCGATAACCGTGGGTTCACCGCCCCGGTTCGATGCGATGTCGCGGATGTTGAGACTGCCAACGATGGTGTTTCTCTCCAGATCTACAATCTGCAAGACGTTGGCATTCGCCCGCATCGCTCTGCGATCGTTTGCCACTCGCCGTTCGTTGCGGTTCAGGCGTTTCGCGGAGCCCCAAGTGCCACCGATAACCACCTTGCCGTCCAGCGGACCGCCGGGGTCGACCAGATGCAATCCTCTGAGATCCGGCATGTTGGCGGCCTTGGCCAGCCGCACCAGCGTACTGATGCGATGGGTTTCGGCACTGTCCATCAGCTTGCGCCATTTGGTGAAGTCCCGGACGAAATCGGCCACGACGGCTTCGCCCAGTTGCACGACCTGACGGCTGCCGTCGGCCAGGGCGACGGCCATACGCGAGCTGGCCGCGACGCCGAGCGCGAAGGCGGCGGGGCGAAAGGCGCCATCCGGGGGCGGGGGTTCGGCTTCGGCAATTTCCGGCGTCTCGGGGCGCGTCTCGTCCACCTGCTCACGACTCGGGAAGAGCAAACCGTGGTGCGGATGATCCGGGTCCAGCGCCCGGGCCAGATAGTCCGCCCCCGGGTCGTTAACCGGCACGTCGTAATCTTGGGGCAGATCGTGGCCGGCGTCGATGGCGGCCGGGTCGTAGCTGAGCGGCTTGTAGAAGAGCGTGTCCGTCAGCTCCCAGAGGTCGATGTACTCGGGGCCCTCGCGGGTAGCGTAGTCGATGAGCGCGGCCTTGAGCGCTTCCGCATGCTCATCGAGCCAGCGCACGTAGTCAACCTTGAGATCGCGCAGGGCCGTGCGCAGCGCGCGCCGCTCCGCCACCTTGAGGATGTTCTCCAGCAGCGCACGATCCAGGTGGGCGGCCGCCCTGCCGATGGGGGTCTTCTCGGTCCCTGTTCCAACGGTCAGGTAACCGGGGTCCTCGATGTCGCGCTCGGCGAGCAGGGGATCGAAGAAGGTCGCATAGGCAATGACCGCGCTGGCGTAGTCCGGGTGTTCGCCCATCTCCTCGACGAGGACGCGCAACTCGGCCTCCTTGAGGTAGTAGTTGGCCACCTGCTGCCGCGCCACGCCCAAGGGGTCGTCCAGATACACCACCGGGATGTTGCAGCCCTTGTGTAACAGGATATGGAAAAGCTCCTGGTTGGCGTGGGCGACGTTCTCGACGCGGGCGTGGGTTTCGTCGGCCTCCCGGACGGGGAAAGCGCTTTCATAGCCCGTGAGGTCGATGCGCTGCATGCGCAGGCGGCGGTTCTCGGCAGCGTCGGTTTCGCTGATGCCCTGATCCCCGGGCATGGGGGGCATGTTGTCGGGGTCCAGGCGGAAGTCCTCCGGGTCCATGCCGCCCATGGCGTTGATGCGCGCCCAGCTCCACTGGATCTCCGAGTAGCACATCTCGATGGATACGACCTCGCCGTCCACCCGGTAGGGCAGCAGCACGACGGTGTCGGATTCCGTGGTGGCGGGGCGACAGTCTGTTCCGGACTGGTACGCGAGGTTCACGTCGGAGAAGTAGCCTCGCTCAAGCACCCTTATCTCACGCCACAGATGGCCGTCGCGGAAGATGTACAGGTAGCCGTCCTTGCGCGGCAGATCGCAGTGAGCGGGGTCGCGATCGGGAGTGGTGTGGCAGCGGGGCAGGACAGGGACAAGGACGTTGCGCCCGGTCATGCGCCGTGCGTCCATCGGGCGGCTTTGGGTCTCGCCGAGCGGGATGAGATAGGGGCCGTGCTGGTCGTCGGCGAGCTTGAGGAATGCCTGGCCGCGGCCGGATCGGGCAGGAAGGGTCAGCTCCAGGTGACCGTCCTTTTGCTCCCCGCCGCCGCGTATTGATTTCGTCGGGTGATCGCCTGCGGCCAGTTCATGATGTCTTGCACCTTGTGCCCCCATGGCCCTCATGCCTCCTGCCGGCCGAAACGGCCTCGCGTCATGTACAGATCATCGCCCGCCACGTCCCAGTCGGAACCATCAGGCATCTCTCCCTCGTCGACACCCTGGCTGTCGATCAGATTCACCTCCGGCGGCTTGCCCGCGCCGGCCTGCATGAGCGGCATGGGCGGGGTGTTGCGGTTGTTGGAGACCATCAGGTCCATCTGGCGCACCGCGGGCTTGCCTTCGATGAAGACGTTGTTGGATGCGGTGATGAACTCGGCCTTCTGCTTGATGGTGCCGGAACGCACTCCGCCGCCGCACTTGGCGGGCTCGTCGCCCTTGCTCCTGGCAAAGTCCGCGGACTTGTGGCAGGCGGGGTTGCCTTCGATGAATACGGTACCGGCCGCGTTGGCCGTGTCGCCAGACTTGGCCACGTTGTTGTAGACCACCGCGCGGCATTTCTTGCCGCGCTTGGTCTTGCAGATGTCGACGGTGTTGAGCGTGCCGCCGGAGTCGGCGTGCACGGCGGTGCGGCCGTTGATGACCACGTTGCTGCCGGAGGTGTCGGCCGCGGCCAGTTCCTCCAGGCTGAGCACCTCGATGATGCCGGGGGTGTATTCGATCAGGTCGGCGATGGTGGCGGCGAGATTGTCCGCCTTGCCGGCGGCCGGATCCTCGGCAGGCAGGCCGGTGTGGGGCTCGATGCGCACGCCCCCTTCATCGTCCGGCGGCGGTGCGGGTACGTAGCCGGGCACGTAGGCCTTGAGCACGTCCTCGACGCTCGGACCGCCGCTCGCGATGAACTCGTTGACCGAGGCGCGCAGCGCCCGCTCGGAGGCGCCGGCATCGGCAAAGACGGCCACACCCTCGGCGCTGCCGATGGCGCCGTTCTGCCAAGCGGTGAGGTCGGCCTTGATCAGGCCGCGGTTGCTGGTGCGCCAGGCCTTGCTGCCCTGCTTGTAGAGCGAGACGTTGGGGCTTTCGTCGTGATACTGCACGCCGCCCGATCCGCTCATGGCTGATGTGAACATGGGTCCTCCCCCTCCCTTAGCGTGCCGTTGTCTGCCGATCCACCGCTTCGCGGCGCTCCGTGTTCATGCGGCCCGGGCGCCGGTCTGAGCGCCGTGGGGCCGCCGGAGCAGCACCGCGCCCCGCTGAGGCGATCCGCCCGCTTCCGTGGCCATGCAGTTGTCGACCACGGGATGCTCGAACTCCAGGCGCGCACAGGCGAGTGCGAGCGCCACGGGCAGCGAGGCCGCGCCGATGTCGCCAAGGCTGAGATTGAGGTTGAGGCGCTCCGGAACGGCGGGCTCCGGGGCAGGCACGGCGTCGGCTTCGCCGAGCGCCACGGCCACCCGCTCCGCCTCGGGCAACTCCGTGGGCCACAGCCGGCTTTCGGTCTGGTACCACTCCAGCAGGGCGGACGCGTCCGATCCCAGCGTGAGCACCAGCGCACCCAGATCCTCGAGCGGGCGCTTTGCGTGGCCGAGCGCTTCACGCATGGCGCGGCCGAGCCCTTCGAGCCGGTGCCTGTGGGGCGCGCCGGCGTGGGGCTCGTCGGACACGGCCAGGGCATCGAGCCAGGCCATCACAGACCCATCGTCCTCGAGCTTGCGCTCCAGGACCAGGCAGCAGGCCGCCTCGCCGGGCACCACGCCGTCGCTTCTCACCGTCTGCGCGCGGCCCGCGCGCGCCAGCGCCCGGCAGGTCAGCTCATCCACCAGCGAGTCGACTGCCCCGAAGATCACCGCGTCCCAGCCCTCCTCGTCCCAGGCTTCGAGCGTACGAAGCAGCGCGCGCGTCGCACAGCCCCGGAGCGGTGCGATACGAACGTCGAGAGACTCGCGCCCGGCGTCACGGGTCCGGAGCCTGTGCGCCCACCGATCGGTATGCAGGATGCTGCCGCGCTCCGAATCCGGGCCGGGCACAAGCACCTGGACAAGGACCTTTCGGCCCTCCCCGACGGGCGCCGGCCAGCGTGCAAGCGCACCGTCCAGCGCGAGCGCCAGAGCACTGAACATTCGTTCGTCGGGATCCATCGCCGGCAGGTGACTTCGCGCCAGCATCACGGCAGCGTCGCCGTCGTCGCCGGGCAAGGGCGCCGTCAGATTTTCGTCGGCGCGTGCCAGTGAGTGGCCGGCCGCCACGACACCGAACAGCCCGAAAGGCTGATCTCCCGCTCCGCAGTGCAGACCGACGGCGGTGATGGCGACACCGGCCGGCGCGAGCGCGAAGGCATCGGCGGTTTGCCCTTCGGGCAATTTTGAGACCGCGCCGGACACCGCTCAGGCCACCGGCCGGGCGAAGCCCGCCTTGAGCACTTCCGGGAGCCGCTCGGCGTAGTCGTCCGCGAGGCTGACCTGTTCGCCGTCGATGCGCACCAGTTCGTCGCGCACGTGGCGCAGTGCGGCCGAAAAGCGTTCGTCAAAACCGGATACGAGCTTGTTGGCGCCGCTGGTGGCGGCCACGACGGCCAGCAGGGCGGGCTTGACGACCTTGGCCTCGAAGAGGCCATCGTCCCGGATCTCCTCGGGCCTGAAGGACTGGATCTCCCGCAGATGACGTTCCAGCGGAGTCCCGATCTTTCCCACCACCTTGTCCATGGCGTTGCCGGATACTTGTTCTTTGTGTTTTCCGAACATGGTTCTCTCCTTAGGTCTTAAGGCCTCTATGCTCCGGCCGCCGTCTGCGGCGGCCGCTCCTTTCTCCCAGGCACCGGCACATCCGCCCCGGTGTCGGGGTCCTTCAGAATCACCCAGCCCCGGCGCGTGTCCTCGAGCCGCCAGGGCACGGCGGCGCGGTAGATCATGGCAAGCCAGCGCTCGTCGGTGTTGATCACCAGGGTGTCGCACACGGGCTCCAGCGCCTCGGTGCGCCCGTCGATCACGGTGAAGAGCTGCGCCCGATGGGCGGGCAGTTCGATCAGCACGTCGTGGCGCGGCGGCTGACCCTGGAACAGGCCCCGCAGCGAGAGCAGTTCGCCGCCAGTAAACGGTTTCGGGAAACGCTGGTCCGCAGGCGCCGCGTTGTGCACGCCGGGCCGCAGGTCCTCGCCCCAGGGGCAACCGCCGAAGGCCTCGGGGTCCTCCACCGGTTCGCCCGCGTCGCTCACGCGCGGCTCCCAGAAGGGCGGCAACGGCCCGAAGCCGGCCGGGGGAACCTGCTGCGTGGGCGCGTCGATGAACGGCGGGCCGATCTCCACGCGCGGCAACGTGTCGCTGATCAGGCGCCCGCCGTGGACGTTGAAACCCGTGCCCGCCGGATTGGCGGCGCAGACCTGGTCCTCGTCGCGCGGGTTGGATCCGCCGAAGGCGTACTCGTAGCGAAGCGGTGTGGGCACCACGGGGCCGGTGACCTTGAGGTTGTGGTGCAGCAGAAAGCGCGACCAGTGCCGGGGGCCGAACACGCGCACGGACTTTTGCCACTGCGTGCCATCGCGAAGGCGCAGCCCGACCCGCACCTCCATGGCGTTGAGATCGGCGCGGGGCGGGTAGGCGGTGCCGTAGAGATAGAGCTCCGCGCCTTCCTTGAACGGCGCGATCTCGGAGGCCTCGCACAGGCTGGTGGTCTCCGGGTCGCCGTGGTGGCTGTCCGCCTCGATCAGCGGCGGCGTGGGCAGCACCGGCGTGAGGGTGCCGTCGGTGTCGAAGCGGTGGACGGCCTTGAACACCACGGTCAGCTGCGCCTCGCGCGCGGCGCTCCAGCCCGGGTAGAGGCCGGCGGCCCAGAGCGACTGGTTGGCCAGCTCAAGCATGGGCGCGGGCCCCCGGATTGACGCCGCGCGCCGGTTCGTCCGAAGACTGCAGACGCCGGAGCACCTCGATACGCTGCGCATGCCAGGCGCGCGGCGTCAATCCGGNNCGCATGCCAGGCGCGCGGATGCAGGTCCACCGGACGGCCAAGCAGCACGGCGAGCAAGTCGAGGCGGTCGAGACTCTGCGCGCCCGCCTCCGCCTGCAGGCGATCCACGAGGCCCTGTACGCTGAGCCGCTCACCGCCATGCCAGCGATCCGCGCCCGCAAGCCCCGGCGCCTTGAGCCGCCACGAGGCTCGCGCGGGCCCCGCCTCGGGCAGCTCGCCCGCGGATCCGCCGTCGGCAGCCGGCGCACCCACCACGCTCAGGCGCGGCTTGCGCGGCAGCGTCTCCCCGGAGACCCGTGTCCAGGCTTCGGCTGCGGCTTGTGCGCAGCGCGGATCGTCCAGCGCATCGACGATCCGTTGCACCGCTCTGCGGCCGCCGTGCAACGCGAGCAGCGCGAGTGCCTCGGGGGGGTCAAAGTCGATATGGTCTTTCAGCAGACCCACGACGCCCGGATCGCCGGCGAGCGCCAGCAGGCGCAGCAGTGCGCCCCGCGCCCCGAGGTCGGTTTCGCGCTCGAGCGTTGTGCGCGCGGCATCGGGGGCGTCCGGATCGCCCAGCACAAGCCCCGCCTGGAGCGCGGCCCGCAACACGTCGGGCGGCGTGCGGTCGGCCCCGTCGTCGAGGGCTACCAGCAGATAGTAGGGCTGAAACAGGGAGCGCCTCGTCTCGGGGTTTCGGGCCGCATGATGCAACGCCGCCGCGTGCACGTCGGGCGGGAGTGCGGTGAGGTTGGCGGGCTCGAAGAAGCGCGGCGGCAACGACATGCCGTGCGCCCACATGATGTCCAGCAGCGCCAGCCGTGCCTCGCCCGCCTCGCGAAACGCCGCCTGCAGGATCTCCTGCGACTCGGCACGGGGGAACAGCACCAGCGCATCCCGGGCCGCCTCGGCCATCGGCCCCGGCTCGGCCAGTTTCTCGCAGGCCAGTTCCACCGCCGCCTTGCGCAGGGCCTCATCCGGCGCCGCCAGACGGGCGGCCAGATGCACGAACAGATCCGGTGCCTCGCCGGGCTCGCCCTCGTCCGGATCCACCGACCGGGACAGCACGTGCAGGTGCACCCGCAGGCGATGCTCCAGATCGAGCATCGCGGGCATGGCCACCACGGGCAGATCCAGCCAGCCAAGACGCTGGCGGTAGAGGGCCTTGGCGCTCTGCAGATGGGTTTCGCGGCAGGGCAGATCCATGGGATGTCAGTTCAGCTCGATGGTGGCGCCCTGAAGCCGATGCAGGCCGTCGGCGACGGCGTAGATCTCCCGCCCGTCCACGCACAGCCGGCCGTCCGCGCGCAGTTCAATGGCGGCACGCGCGGTGCGGATGGTGATGCCGCGGTCGCTGGCGACGCTGAGGCTGCCGTCTTCATTGACGCTGAAACCCTGGGACGGGCGTTCGCCGGGGCGGCGCAGGCGCGAGATCATCACAAGGCCTTCGGCAGTGGACGCCACAATGACCTGATCGCCGGGCTCCAGCGGCGGCACATGGCTGGCGTGGGCCGCCACGGGCAGGGGGGCCTCCGTGCCGTGGGGTTGCACGGCGGTGGCCTCGCCCTCGTGCGCGGCGGTCACCGTGGCGAGGGTTACGGTTGCTGCATCCGCCTGCGGCTTGATCTGTCTGATGGCGCTTTTCATGGGCCTGCGTTCTCCGTGTGCTTTCGTGACCGGGGTGTTCAGTTGTTGCCGATGTTGCCGCCCTTGATGTTGACGTTCTGGCCTTCGATGGTGATGTTGCGGCCCTTGATGGCGATGTCGCCGCCGGCGGTGACGCTCATGCCGGCGCCGGCATTGCCCGCGCGCACGTCGCCGCCGGCGCTCAGGCACTGGATCTCGC
>NZ_MVBK01000015.1 GCF_002000365.1 Thioalkalivibrio denitrificans
CCTGCTCCCGCGATCCCGGTTAGATATGCGGGCTAGTGAACGAAGGGGCCGGCCCAAACTGCATGGGCCGGCCCCTGATTCACGATCAGCGTGTGGCGAGCAGTGAAACGCTCTTCACACCCCAGGTCTTGCTGGCGCCGTTGGCCGAGTCGGTGAGGAATCCGTACTGGGGATTCTCGCGCACCTTGGCCACTTTCAGTCCACCCGCCGTGATGGCAGACCGGTAGTCATCCTCCTGCAAGGCGCCTCCGATGCAGGCGGCCCACAGTGTCGCATCACACTTGACCTCTTCGGGTAGCGGCTTCTCGGTCACGATGTCCGAGAGGGCCAGGCGTCCGCCGGGCTTGAGCAGCCGGGCGGCGGCAGCGAACACCCGATCCTTCTCGGCTGACAGGTTGATCACGCCGTTGCTGATGATCACGTCCACGCTGTGGTCATCAAACGGCGGGTCCTCGATGTAGCCCTCGTGGAAGGAGACGTTGTCGATGCCCGCGGCCCTTGCCAGGCGTTTCGCCTTCTCCCGCTGGGCCTCGGTCATGTCCAGTCCCAGCACGCGGCCTTGGGGCCCCACCTTGAGGGCCGCGATGAAGGTGTCCATGCCGGATCCGCTGCCCAGATCCAGCACCACGTCACCGGGCCGGATGTCGGCCAGATCCATGTGATAGCCGACGCCGGCGAACGAATCCACGGACTGCGCGGGGATACGGTCAAGATCGGCTGTCGGATAACCCAGCCTTTCGGCAAGTTGGCGGCCCATCTCGAAGTGAAACTCGCCGTCAGGCGCTTCGGCGACACGCTGGTACATCTCCTTGACCTTGTGCTCCAGTGCCTTGCGGTCAACGGCCTCGTCGGTCTTGGTTGCTCTCATCTGCATGATTGTGTTCCTCCATCCCTTACTGTTCTTTGATGATTGCGGATCAGGCGCCGGCCGGCACCGTAAGGTGCCGACCGGGCCTGGTCCCCTGTTAGTTGCGAGGGTCGTCTTCGTCGTTGACGTACTCGATCCCCCAGGGACCCGTCCCGTGAAGCTGGATGACGGTTTCCTCCTCGGTGTATCCGAACATGGGGGCGCCCGGCGGCATGATGGCAACGCCGCCGGCGGGCAGCGCCGTGGTGTTGTTGCGGTCGAATGTGTCGCCATGCGCGAAGTGGAACGTGCCGGACAGCACGGTCACCCGTTCGTACGCCGGATGCACATGGGGGTCGACACGGTAGTTCTCCGGAAGCTTGAGCCGGAATGTAAACGGCTCCTCGGCTCCCAGATTTCCCTCGATCACGGCGATGCGTGCGCCGGGAGCCATGGATGCAACCTCCGACCACTGCAACTCCGATGGGTCCATGAGCAAGGGACTACCGTCCCCCTGGTACGGAGCCCCCGCCCAGGCGGCACCCGAGGCGCCCAGTGTCAGTGCGGTCACAGCCAGAAAGATACCTGTCTTGTTCATCACTCTACCCTCCTCGTTGTCTCTGTCTTGAGATTCGAATACCAGGCGTGTCCTGGTGACCCAAGGACGCATGGGTCGGCGGAGGGTTCCCGCGAGCGTGGATTTCTTGAGGTGTTTGGCAAAAAAAACGTCGGGTGCCGCCGACCGGGAACCTTTTCCGGAGCTCACGCGTCCTTGCGCTGCGGAAGGTGCCACAGGCACCGGATCCGCTGCCGCCGGGGTCTTGTGGATTCCTCGCCGGGGATCACCCATCATGGAGGACAGAGCAGTCTCTCAGAGATCGTGTCGCCGGGCGGACGGCGTGTACGCGGTCACGAATCCAGGAGATGACGTGCGGGGGACAGCATGCCGGATCCAGGATCAGGCGGGCAGGGAACAGACGATCGACAACAGCGGCGGGCACTGTTCGAGCAGGAGGTGGTTCGTCTCATGGACCGGTTATACGGCACGGCGCTCAGGCTGACCGGCAATCCGGACGACGCAGAGGACGTGGTCGCGGAGGCGGTCAGCAAGGCGTGGTCAAAGCTGGACGACCTGCGTGACCTCGAGTCCATGGAAGGGTGGCTGTTCCGCATCCTGAACAACTCGTTCGTCAGCCTGTGGCGGCGGCGAAAGACCCGGGACGAGGTGGAACGCGAGGCCGTGGAAACCTCCGACGCCGGGGGGTTCTCCCTGTTCCAGCAGTTGCACCAGCCGTTCCTGCTCTGGTGGGGCACGCCGGAGCAGGAGTTCCTCAATGATGTGCTGCAGGAGGACCTGCAAAAGGCGCTGGATGCATTGCCGGACGGATTTCGCGTGGTGATCGTCCTGGTGGAGGTTCAGGGTTATACCTACGAGGAGGTTTCCGCGTTGCTTGAGATACCTGTCGGCACCGTGCGCTCCCGCCTGAGCAGGGGGCGCGCGCTGTTGCAGAAGGCGCTCTGGCATCAGGCCTCCGAGGCCGGCCTGGTTCATGGTCGCCGCCCATCTGACGGCGGCGCCGGAGAGTCGACATGAGCGAAGACAAGCTCAGCTGCGAGGAGGTGATCGAGCAACTGTTCACTTATCTGGACGGTGAGCTCGATCACGTCCACAGCGCCGCCATCGACCGGCATCTCGAGCGCTGTCGCGACTGTTTCAGTCGCGCCGAATTCGAGAAGAGGCTGCGCGAACGCATCCGGGCTTCGGCCAGGGCGAAGGCGCCGGACAGCCTGCACCGCAGGATCAAGGGGTTGCTTGATCAATACTGACGTTTTGTTCTAGGGTTGCCAGGCAAGGGGGAGGGACCTTGCCATGGTGGCGATACTCGGATATTCGCGTGAACAGATCTTCACGGCGGTGAAGGACATGTATACCGCCGTGGCCGATGCCCCCTTGTCCCATTTCCATTTCCCCGTGGGCGATGACGCCTGCCGCACCCTCGGGTATCCGCCCGAGCAGGTCGATACCCTGCCCGGCGCGATCCGGGAATCCTTTGCCGGCGTTGGTTATCCCTTTCGTGCGGAAGCGGTGCGCCGTGGCGACACGGTGCTCGACATCGGCGCGGGCGCGGGAAACGACGCCGTCATCGCCAGCCGGATCGCGGGGCCCGAAGGGCACGTGGTGGCCCTGGATCTCACCCCCGCGATGACGCGCAAGCTCAAGTCCGCGGTCAGCGAGTCCGGCATCGACAACGTCAGCGTGGTGCAGGCCAGCGCGGAGCGCTTGCCGCTGGCCGATGCGAGCGTGGACAGCATCACCAGCAACGGCGCACTCAACCTGGTGCCGGACAAGCGCCGCGCCGTTTCCGAGATGTTTCGTGTCCTGCGCCCGGGCGGCCGGGTGCAGCTCGCGGATGTGGTGATACGGCGCCCCGTGACCGTCGACTGCCACGAGGACCCGCGTCTGTGGGTGGAATGTGTGGTGGGCGCCACGGTGGACGAGGATCTGCTCACCATGTTCCGCGACGCCGGATTCGAGGACGTTGAGGTCGTGCGGGAACTGGATTATTTCTCGCACAGCCCCAGCGAACAGACCCGCGAGGTAGCGGCCAGCTTCGATGCGCGCTCCCTGGAACTCGGCATGCGCCGCGGTGCGCGCGCGCCCTCGCCGCTTGTTCAGTGGCTCAAGCGCATGAACCCGGCGCGCTGGCTGAAATCCATGTGGCGGCGCGGTTTCCTGGGTATGGCGAGCCTGGCGGCAGCCCTGGTGGTCTGCTACGGGACCCTGGCGGCCCTGGCCCTGTTGGGGGTGCTGGGCATCGGGCTGGCGCTGGATGAGGGCCTTTGGGCCGGTGCGATCGCGCTCTTTGCCGTGCTGGCCGCTATCGCGGTGGTTGCCGGCATGCGCCGCCACCGAAGTCCGGGGCCGTCGGTTCCCGCAGTCGCGGGGGCCGGTGTCATCCTCTACGCCCTGTTCGTCGACTACAGCATGGTGGTTGAACTCGCGGGCTTCGTGCTGCTCGCTGCTGCCGCGTTCTGGGACCTGCGCCTGCGCCGTCGCGTGCAGACGCAGGTGCTTGGTCTCGAGGCCGCGTAGGCCTTAACCCGGTGAGATATGCGGGTTAACCCGCACGGCGCAGTGTCCGCGTATCACCACTCGTGCCGTCCCCGGCGCAGGCGCTTGTAGCGGCGAATCATGATCACCGCGTTGCGTATGGTGGGGAGGTCGATCCGGGCTACGGGTAGGCCCACGGACAGAGTCATGCCTTCCGGGGTCTCCTCGCCCACGTGGATGAAGTTGGCGCCGCCCCGCCCATCGCTGCCCAATGCGTGGAAGGTGGCGATCCAGAGCACCTCCCGCCCCTCGAAGGGGCCGTAGAAACGCAGCCGCAGTGATTCGCCGCCGGGCGGATCGATGAGCACCGCCTCCCGGATGATGTCGTCTCTGGATGATCGATCGATATCGTCGGACACGTCGGGCTGCCTCGCTCGGGCCAATCCGGGCCCGCAAGTGTAGCGGCAAATCCCATTCTTCGGGCCTTGCCGGCGACGCATCCGCTTCACTTTCCGGACCGGGACGAAGGGTTGAAACTGCAAGGGGCGGATGTTCTGATGGGCCCATGACAGGCGGTTTGGTCTCATGAGCCGCGATAGGACTCCGGCGGGAACAGACTGTCATGCTAAGGTTGCCGATCATTTCAATGTATTCCACTTATGTTTCAGCCTGTTGCGCGCCCGCCGGTGTCCGACCGGTGAGATATGCGGGCTAGGGGCGGGGTTCCATGCCTGGCATGCGCAATATCTTCGTCGTCGGCCTCGACGATTTCCATCTCGCTCAATTGCGCACGCTCCCAGGCGCCGAGGACTATGTCTTTCACCCCCTGTTTACCCACAAAGAACTCAAGGACAGCGACCGCTTTCCTGTGGAGCGCCTCCTTGAGGACGGCGCCGAACGACTGAGGCACTTTCCCGGAGGTGTGGACGCCGTGGTCGGTTACTGGGACTTTCCGGTCAGCACCGTGCTGCCCATTCTGCGCGGTGCTGTGGGGCTGCCGGGGCCGACGCTGGAAAGCGTGCTCAAGTGCGAACACAAGTACTGGAGCCGCCTGGAACAGGCGCAGGTGGTGCCCCGGCACATCCCCGCCTTTTGTGCCGTGGATCCCTTCGCCGACGATCCCCTGGCCGGTGTGACCATCGACTTCCCCTTCTGGATCAAGCCCGTCAAAGCGGTGCTCTCCTATCTGGGGTTCCGGGTGGAGGATGCTGATGACTTCCGCCGTGCCATCGAGCGCATCCGCGCCGGCATCGGCCGCTTCGGGGACCCTTTCAACGTCGTGCTGGAGCATGCCACGCTGCCGCCGGAGGTGGCGGCGGTGGACGGCAACCGCTGCATCGCCGAATCGCTGATCTCCGCCGGTCGCCAGTGCACACTGGAGGGGTACGCCTGGCGCGGCGAGGTGCGCATCTACGGGGTGGTGGACTCGCTGCGCGAGGGGGCCGCGGGCTCCTCGTTCTCACGCTACCAGTATCCCTCCACGCTGCCGGAACCGGTTCAGGCGCGCATGGGGGACATCGTGTCCCGGGTGATTCGGCGCATCGGTTACGACGATGGGCCCTTCAACATCGAGTTCTACTGGGAGGAGGATACCGACAACATCTGGCTCCTGGAGATCAACACGCGCATCTCCAAGTCCCATGCACCGCTGTTCCGCATGGTGGACGGCTGCTATCACCATCAGGTGATGATCCACCTGGGGCTCGGGCGCGAGCCGGTCATGCCTCACCGGGAGGGCCCCTATGCCTGGGCCGCCAAGTTCATGGTGCGCCGCCATGAGGACGCCCGCGTGGTGCGTGCCCCGACCCGGGCGGAGATCGATGCGGTGGAGGCGGGGATCCCCGGGGTGGTCATTCAGGTGGACGTGGACGAGGGTATGCGGCTCTCCCAGTTGCGCTACCAGGACAGCTACACCTACGAGGTGGCCACCGTGTTCGTGGGCGCTGAAACCCCCGAGGAACTGGAGCAGAAGTATGAGCGCGTGATGGCGCGCCTGCCGCTGGCGTTCGAGGCGCTGGAGCATACCGGCTCATGAAGACCGTGACGGACCTGCCGCACCGGGTGGAAGTGGTGGAGCACCTGTGGATCCCGATGTCTGACGGGATCCGCCTGGCGGCGCGGCTGTGGCGCCCCAAGGGGGCGGAGGGAGAGCCGGTACCCGCCATCCTGGAGTACATTCCCTACCGCAAGCGGGACTCCACCCGCGCGCGGGATGATGTCATGCATCACTACTTCGCCGGCCACGGCTACGCCTGCCTGCGTGTGGACCTGCGCGGCAGCGGCGATTCCGAAGGCGTGCTCGAGGACGAGTACCTGCAACAGGAGCTGGACGACGGGGTGGAGGTGATCCGCTGGCTGGCCGGGCAGCCCTGGTGCAGCGGCGAGGTGGGCATGATCGGCATCTCCTGGGGCGGTTTCAACGGTCTGCAGATCGCCGCAATGCGCCCGCCCCGGCTCAAGGCCGTGGTGAGCGTGTGTTCCACCGACGACCGCTATGCCGACGACGTACACCACATGGGCGGCTGCCTGCTTGGGGACAACCTCTCCTGGGCCTCCACCATGTTTGCCTACAACTCCCTGCCGCCGGACCCTGAACTCGTGGGTGAGCGCTGGCGCGAGATGTGGTTCGAACGCCTTCAGGGCAGCGGATTGTGGCTTGAGAAATGGCTGCGCCATCAGCGCCGGGACGACTACTGGAGGCACGGTTCCATCTGTGAGGACTTCTCCGCCGTGCAGTGTCCGGTCATGGCGGTGAGCGGCTGGGCAGACGGCTATTCCAACGCGGTGTTCCGCCTGCTGGCCAATCTGCGGGTGCCGCGGCTGGGGCTGATCGGGCCCTGGAGCCACAAGTACCCCCACCAGGGGGTGCCGGGACCGGCCATCGGTTTTCTGCAGGAGTGCCTGCGCTGGTGGGATCACTGGCTCAAGGGAAGGGAGACCGGCATCATGGACGAGCCCATGCTGCGGGCCTGGATGCAGGACAGCGTACCTCCCACGACCTACTACCACGAGCGCCCGGGCCGCTGGGTGGGGGAGCCGTCCTGGCCTTCACCCGACGGCGAGCAGAGGGCGCTGACGCTCGCCTGGCCCGGTACGCTGGAGCCGGAGTCCACCTCCGTGCCGGAGCGGGAGATGACCGTGCAATCCCCCCTGAGCGTGGGCCTGTTCGCGGGCAAGTGGTGCTCCTACGCCGCCACCCCCGACCTGCCCCACGACCAGCGCGAGGAGGACGGCGGCGCGCTGGTGTTCACCAGCGCGCCCCTGCAGGCGCCCCTGGAGATCCTGGGCGCTGCCGTGCTGGAACTGCGCCTGCGCGTGGATCGGCCGGTGGCCATGGTGGCCGTGCGGCTCTCCGATGTCGCCCCCGACGACAAGGCCACGCGCATCACCTACGGCCTGCTCAATCTTACCCACCGGGACGGGTCCGGGGAGCCGAAACCCATGGAACCGGGCCGGCAGTATTCGGTGCGGGTGAAGTTCAACGACGTGGCCCAGGCCTTCCCCGAGGGTCACCGCCTGCGCCTGTCCGTCTCCACGTCCTACTGGCCCCTGGCATGGCCCGCGCCGACCCCTGCGCGACTCACCGTCACCATGGGTGCGAGCCGCCTGTTGCTGCCGGTCCGTCCGCGCCGCGACGAGGCGGATGCACGTATCGGTTTCGCGCCACCGGAGGGCGCCCCCCTGTCCACGGAGATCCGCCAGCTCACGCCGCAGCACCACAACTGGCGGGTGATTCGTGACCTCGCAGAGGATGTCTCCACGCTGGAGGTGATCAACGACCACGGCACGGTGCTGCTGGAGTCCCTCGGCATGGAGATGCAGCGCAAGGCCCTGGAGTGGTACAGCTATCGTGCCGACGATTTTAACTCGGTGCGCGGCGAGACCCTCTGGGAGCGGGGGTTCCGTCGCGGCGACTGGCGGGTGCGCACGGTGACTCGCACGGTGCTGACCTCGACCCCGGAGCAGTTCCGCATCCATGCCCAGCTCGATGCCTACGAGGGAGAGCGGCGGGTGTTCTCCCGAAACTGGGATGTGTCCATACCGAGGGATTTGGTGTAGCCCGGATGAAGCATCGCGAAATCCGGGCCACGGGACTCAACACCGGTTCACCACCCTGCTACTGCGACTGCCGCTCTCCAAGCAGCTCGGCGAGCCGGCGAGCGAGTTCCTCGCCCAGTTTTTCCGGTTTGCCGGTGCCGTCGAGGCGGATCACCGTCGTGTGCGGCTGCTCCTGCAGCCATCGGGCCATTGAATCCAGCGCCTCGTACTGTTCCCGATAGAGGTCGCTGACGCGCTCGATGCTCCACCCCCGGTAGAATCGTTGCAGGCTCTTCTTGGCGCGGGCAACGCATCGCTGTGCTGCCAGTTCGGGCGGCGTGTCGATAAACACATGGATGTCGGCGAGGTCATCGTGCAGCAGTTCCAGCATGGCGATCAGGTCTTCCGGGGGCGGCCGGTCGCCTTCATGTACCAGGTAGAGCTTCTGCATGATGTTCTGGTCGAAAAGAACGAGGGAGTGTTCCTGCAGCGTGCGTCGAACGCGGCGGGCAATGAGCACCTTGTCGAGAACGTCCGCGGCGCGGCGCATCTGGCGCAGACCCTGGGTCGGAACGGCGGTGAGCAGGAACCGACCGGCCGCCCGTGCGGCGAGGGCCAGACCTGTGACCAGGTCGCGGGTCCCCGGGGACAACTTCCCGTCCTTGCTATAGAAGAAGGGGTCGATTTCCTTGCGGGCGCGCAGGCTGTGCACGGCGCGCTTGGCAACGGTGGTCTTCCCCGCACCTGGAAAACCCACGAACTCGGCCACCAGCGGCGGGCGCGGCCTGTTCATCGACCGCCCCGATCCATGCGCGCAGGCACTGCGCCAAAGCGGCGCATCCGTTGTTGTTTCACGTTGGACCTCTTTCCCGGTTGCACGCCCGGGTGCCCGGGTACGTCCTCTTCGCCGAAGCTTAATGCATCGAGGCGCCTTCATGAACCTTTTGTGACAACCCCGTCTCATGGCGCAAGATGCGCCCGAGGGGGCGGGAATCTGGACAGCGTGCCGCAGGTTTGACCGCCTGCATCGTGAATACCGTAAGATCCTTTGGCCGGTCATCGCCCATTGCCGCACATAAGAGGAGAACGCCCGACTTGTCCCGTGATGCCTCAGAAGCCGTGCTCGATGTTCGCGGCTTGCGTACCGCCCATGTGGGCCCCGTCGATTTCAGACTGCTGCCCGGCGAGATCTGCAAGCTCTCCGGGCCTTCGGGCGCTGGCAAGACACTCCTGCTGCGGGCCCTTGCCGATCTGGACCCGAACCAGGGGACAGTGCTGCTGGATGGTGAGGACCGCGACAGGATCACACCCACCGAATGGCGCCGGCAGGTGGCCTACCTGCCGGCGGAGCCCCTGTGGTGGGAAGAGCGCGTGGGCCTGCACCTGGATGCCCGCGCCGGTGATGACATGCTGCGGTTACTGGGCTTCGAGGCGGGTGTGCGCGACTGGGAGGTGGAGCGGCTTTCCAGCGGCGAGCGCCAGAGGCTGGCGCTGGTCCGCCTGCTGGAGAATCGGCCCCGGGTGCTGTTGCTGGACGAGCCCACTGCCAACCTGGATCCGGCCAATACCCGCAAGGTGGAGCGGCTGGTGCGCGACTATGTCTCGGAGAACGGTGCCGCGGCGCTCTGGGTGAGTCACGATCCCCTGCAGCGCCAGCGGGTCGGCGGGCGTTCGCTGGTCATTGATGCCACCGGGCTGCACGAGGAGGCGGCATGAACGTCATCGCGCTCTCGCCGCTGGACCTGACGGTGGCCGCCGCGCTGGTGGTGGCACTGGCGGCGCTCACCGCGCGCATCGGGATGGGTCTGTCCCGCAGCCTGTTGATCGCCGGTACGCGCACGGTGATTCAGCTCCTGCTCATCGGCCTCGTGCTCAGGACCCTGTTCGACCATGCCCAGCTTTACTGGGTGGCGTTGCTCTCGCTGGTGATGCTGGCCGTTGCGGGCCACGAGGTCATGGCGCGCCAAGGTCGGCGCTTCACCGGCTGGTGGGGCTATGGCATCGGCACCTCGTCCATGTTCGTCTCCGCGTTCGCCGTCACGGTGCTGGCGCTCACCACCATGATCGGCCCCGCGCCCTGGTGGGAACCCCAGTACGCCATCCCGTTGCTCGGCATGTTGCTGGGCAACACCATGACGGGCATCGCTCTGGGGCTGGACCGCCTCACCCAGACCGCCTGGCAGCAGCGCCGGGTCATCGAGGCCCGCCTGATGATGGGTCACAGCTGGGGCATGTCCATCTCCGCCATCCGCCGCGATGCCGCCCGCAGCGGCCTCATGCCCATCATCAACGCCATGGCGGCAGCGGGGATCGTGAGCCTGCCGGGCATGATGACCGGCCAGATCCTGGCTGGCACCCCGCCCATGGAGGCGGTGAAGTACCAGATCCTGGTGATGTTCCTGATCACCGCCGGTACGGGCTTCGGCACCCTGGGTGCCGTGTGGCTGGGCTCAAAGCGCCTCTTCGACGAACGTCAGCGGTTGAGGCTGGACAGATTAAAGGCAGGGAAAAAGTAAAAGGGCAAAGGTACAAGGGCATCAGCCCCTTGTACCTTTGCCCTTGTACCTTGTACCTGCTTCTCACCCGTACAGCTTCCGGCGGAAGAACTCCGGGCAGGCGCCGGCGGCGCGGTGGATGGCGGCGTTGTAGTAGAGGGTCTCGAAGGGTTTCTCCTCGGCCTGTTGCTCGCGCCGGAAGCTGACGGTGTTGTCCTTGCAGGCGAGTGTGGCGCTCCACCAGCCGGAGGGGTAGGTGCACTGCGGGAAATTCAGGGCCAGCACGTCCAGGAATCCCGCGGTGCGCAGGCTGTCGTGCATGGGCCGGATGATGGAATCCGTGTGCAGCAGCGGTGATTCGCTCTGCTGTGCGAGCATCCCGCCCGGACCCAGGGCCCTGAAGCAGTCCCGGTAGAACGCCGTGGAAAACAGGCCCTCGGCCGGACCGATGGGGTCGGTGCTGTCGATGATGATCACGTCGACGGACCCGGGCTCGGCATCCTTCACGAAGCGGATGCCGTCATCGAACAGCAGCCGCGCACGCGGGTCGTCGTTGGACTCGCAGAGTTCGGGGAAGTATTTCTCGGACAGGCGTGTGACGCGTTCGTCGATGTCCACCTGGGTGGCCTGTTTCACCTCCGGGTGCTTGAGCACCTCGCGCAGGGTGCCGCAGTCACCGCCGCCGATGATCACCACGTTCTTCGGGTCCGCATGGGCGTAGAGCACCGGGTGGGACATCATTTCGTGATAGATGAAATTGTCACGATCCGTGAGCATGACGAACCCGTCGATCACCATGAGCGTGCCGAAGGTCTCGGTTTCGTAAATCTCGATCTTCTGGAACGGCGTCTGTTCCTCGTGGAGCTTCTCGCGGATGCGCAGCGACAGCGCCAGGCCCTTGTCGGCCTCCGAGAACCAGTGGTTGTCCAGTGCCATGGGTTCCGACTCCCATCGGGATGTGTGGAGGCAGTATGATAAAGGAAGCAACTCGCATGTCCACGGCGGCCCGCCCGCCCGAATCCCCTCAACCCGACCGGACTCCCATGAGCGCCTGGACCCTGGACCAAGCCCGCAGCCTGTACAACATCGCCAACTGGAACGGCGGTTATTTCCACATCAATGACCGGGGGCGCGTATGCATGCGCGTGCCGGGCGTCGGCGATCATCCCGGCGTGGATCTCTTCGAGCTGGCGCAGTCCCTGCGTGAGTCGGGCCGCTCCAGCCTGCCGGTGCTGATCCGCTTCGAGGACATCCTCAGCGACCGCGTGCGCCGGTTGCGCCAGGCCTTCGACCAGGCGCGGGAGGAGACAGGTTTCGAGGGGGGCTACACGGTGGTCTACCCTATCAAGGTGAACCAGCAGCGCAGCGTGGTGGAGCGCATCCTGGGCGAGGGCGGAGATCGGGTGGGCCTGGAGGCGGGCAGCAAGCCCGAGCTGATGGCGGTGCTGGCGCTCTCGCGCCCGGGCGGCGTGATTGTGTGCAACGGCTACAAGGATCGCGAGTACCTGCGTCTGGCACTGATCGGCCGTCTGCTGGGCCTGCGGGTCTACATCGTCGTTGAAAAGCCCTCGGAACTGGAGGGCGTCATGGAGGCGGCGCGCGATCTCGGCGTGCGGCCGTTGCTCGGCATGCGCGTGCGTCTTGCGTCCATCGGCAAGGGCAAGTGGCAGAACACAGGGGGCGAGAAGGCCAAGTTCGGCCTGTCAGCCAGCCAGTCGCTGGCCATGCTCGAACGCCTGCGCGAGGCGGACATGCTCGATTGCATGCAGCTGCTGCACTTTCACATGGGTTCCCAGATCGCCAACATCCGCGACATCCAGGCCGGCATGAGCGAGGCGGGGCGTTTCTACGCGGAGCTGCGCCGCCTGGGCGCCGATATCCGTGTGGTGGATGCCGGCGGAGGGCTCGGCGTGGACTACGAGGGCAGCCGCTCGCGCAACGACTGCTCCATCAACTACAGCCTGCAGGAATACGCCAACAACATCGTGCGCAGCCTGGCGAACACCTGTACCGAATACGATCTGCCCCACCCCCAGATCTTCACCGAGTCGGGCCGGGCCCTCACCGCGCACCACGCGGTGCTGGTCACCAACGTCATCGACACCGAACGCGCTCCGGAACAGGACGAGTTGCTGCCCCCCTCCGAGGACGAGGCCCTGATCCTCCAGGACATGTGGCGCCTCTACGAGAATGCCGAGGGCATCGCGCCCACCGAGGTCTACCACGACATGGCCCACTGGCTGTCCGAGGTCCAGGCCATGTACACCCACGGGGTGCTGGATCTCGCCCAGCGTGCGCGCGCCGAGGCACTCTACTTCGCCACCTGCCGGCGCCTGGCGGCGGAGAGCGCCCATCGTCTGAGCCGTGAGATCCGCGAGGAGATCAACGAGAAGCTGGCGGACAAGTACTTCTGCAACTTCTCGGTCTTCCAGTCCATCCCCGACGTCTGGGCCATCGAGCAGATCTTTCCCATCATGCCGCTGCACCGTCTTGACGAACCGCCCGTGCGCCGGGCCGTGCTTCAGGATCTGACCTGCGATTCCGATGGTCACGTGGAGCGCTACGTGGATGGCGAGGGCGTGGAGACCAGTCTGCCCCTGCACGTCCTGCGGGAGGCCGAGCCCTACCTGCTCGGCATCTTCCTGGTGGGCGCCTACCAGGAGATCCTGGGCGATCTGCACAACCTGTTCGGCGACACGGATTCCATCAACGTGGTGCTGGAGCCCGACGGGGGTTATCGACTGGAACACCCGGAGCGCGGCGACACCGTGGACGAACTCCTGCGCTACGTGCACTTCGACCCCGAGACCCTGGCCCGGGCCTACCGCGAGAAGGTGGCCTCGGCCGCCCTGGACAAGTCCCTCGCGGAACAGGTGCTGGGTGAACTGGAACAGGGGCTTTCCGGCTATACCTATCTGGAGGAGTAGCTGCCGGGGGTCCTGGAAAACCGTCTTCAACCACGAAGCACACGAAGGGCACGAAGAAAAGCCCAGAACAATATGTTCTCTCGCGAAGCCGCGAAGGACGCAAAGGAAATCTCCAATGATAGGGCGCCCCGCGGGCGCCAACGGACCTCAACCGGAGCCTGCGTGGCGGGCACGGCCTGCCCTATCGATCATCAGGCTTTTCTTGGCGTCCTTGGCGCTCTTTGCGAGAGGAATGCCTTTCCAGGGACATTGCTTCGTGCGCTTCGTGGTTGAACAGGGGCTTCGGGTTGGACGAGGCGTCACACGCAGGTGCCGGCTGATGCGGCTATACTGGGTTCCAATCCGACCGAGGGGGTAGGGGATGGACCTGATGGAATGGGCGCTGGTGGCGGGTGCTGCGGGTGTGCTGCTGGGCTACCTGCTGGTGGTGCGTGCGGGCTTCAGGCGGGAGTTTCTCTGGGGGATTATCAACCTTGTGCCGGTGGTCTCCCTGGCCTTTGTGCTGCTCTACTGGCGCGAGGCCCGGTTCGGTTTCGCCCTGAGCATCCTCGGTCTGCTGGTGGTGGCGGGCGCCCTGTACGGGGGCGCCGACGCCCGTGTCGAGCGGGAAATGGCCCGGCTCGGCCATCCGGTGGAGATTCCCATGCCGGTACAGCGCCCCTGGGATGTGCAGGTCCCCAACGAGGAACTGGTGCGGCGCATGGAGGAGGAGCTTGGCGAGCCCCTGACAATGGTCGAGGAGCACCCCTACACGCCCGCGCAGATCCGGCCGCTCCCGCCGGCAGGCAGCATTCGGCCGCAGGAGCGGGCTGCCCCAGTGGAGCGGGAATGGCGGGAGGCGGTGCGTGAAGAACTGCCGCAGCTGGTGGGCGAGCGCATGCGCCTGGTGATCGCGGCGGGTGGTGCCGAGCGCGAGGGCACGCTGGCCGGAGTGACGCGCCTCGGCGTGTTTCTGCAGCAGGTGACCCGCCAGGGCACCGTGAGTTTCGAGTACCGGCTTCGGGACGTGGAATCCATGCATGTCTGGGACGTCAAGGGTGCGGCGCCGCGTATTCCCGAGCCCGACACCGATACAGAGATCGTTGCACCGGATCCCACGGACAGCGACGCATCGCCACCCGCCGGAGAAGAATAATGCGGGTGTATGTCTACCGCAGCAGTCGCCGGACGGATACGTACATCTACCTGGCCGGAAAGGACGATTTTGCGGCGATCCCCGATTCACTGATGCAAGTGTTCGGTGCACCTCGATTCGCCCTGGAATTTGATCTGACCCCCGAGCGCGCGTTGGCACAGGAGGATCCGAGGGCCGTACTGGCCAGCCTCCGGGATCGCGGCTTTCACCTGCAGATGCCCGCGGACAACGAGCGGCCGATGTAGCCCGCATACGTGTTTGAATCGCGAGCAAGGCATCCATGCCTCGCGATAGCAGGCTGTTTTTCAACAGCCTGCTATCGCCATGGGTCGTCCGGCTGAGGTATGGTGAACCGGTGTCCTCTCGCAGCGAGCGGACACCGCCGGGGTGATCAGCTATGCCGTTTGCCCCGGATTGACGGGGAGGTCATTGCAATAATTCCGCTTGCACCGGACTCCGGCATTCCGAAATTCCTTCTCCGGTTACCGCTCGGGGTGCGTTCATGCATCCCATCCATTACTTGGATTCTCCGGGCCGAGCAGTTGCGACGATCTCGTCATGCGTTGGTGTTCGCCTCTTGTCCCGACAACTTGCCATGTCATGGAAGGGAGATGCACATGTCACAACACAAACAACTCATCGCCGCCGCCGCGGTGCTGGCCCTGGCCGCTCCTGCCTACGCAGACGACCTCAATTTCAGCTTCTACGGTTCGGCCCGGATACACGCGGAAGCGGTGCAGCCAGATGACACGTCCGAACTGGATTCGTACACGGCACTGAGAGACGCATACTCGCGTATCGGCTTCAACGCGGATTATGCGCTGACCCCGAATGTGGAACTGTTCGGCCAGCTGGAACTGCCCCTGGATCTGCCCAACAAGGCTGTTCAGGACCCCTGGGATCAGGACCAGGATATTCGGATCGGACAGATCGGATTGCGCGGCGATTTCGGTACCTTCGCCTATGGCCAGATGTGGCTCCCCTACTACAACGCCATCGCTTTCCCGGTGGATATGTTCAGCAGTTATTACAGCGGATTCGCCACCCATACCGTCTTTCGGCGCGGCGATACCATCGCGTTCTACAGTCCCGGCTTCAATGGCCTGTCGTTCTCCGCGGCTTGGAGTGAAGATCACGGCGACGACGATGACCGCCTGCAGCTGACCGCCAGCTACGGCTTCAATGACACCACGATCTCCATGGGCATCGATGATCTCGGGGGCGACAACGATACCCGAATCTACGGCGCATCGTTGATGCACACCATGGGAAATCTCTACATCGGCGCAAAGTACGAAGTCTTTGATACCAAGGCGGACTTTGATGGCAATGAAGCCATGAACCTCTATGTCGGTTACACGCTGGGCAAGAACACTTTCAAGGCCATGGTGGCAAAAGTCGAGGGGTTCGGGGAGAACATCTTCCATGCCGGCTGGGATCACCAGTTCAATGATCAGCTGAAATTCTTTGTGGAGTACTACTACGAGGAAGAGACTGCCGCGATCACCGAGAAGTACGGCGGGCTGGCCGAGACGGACTTTGGAGGCGACGGCGGCCAGGTGTTTCTGGGCGGCCTGCGGTACGACTTCTGAATTATGCGTGAGGTGTGAGGGGTGACCCAATCATTGCATAAATTTGACGCAACCAGGTTTCAGGCTACTTGCTTCAAGTATTCAGGTAATGCAACAGAATCGTAGGCCGGACAAAGCGCAGCGATGTCCGGCGCCCTATCGCCCGATACCGCTTCGCTTTATCGGGCCTACGTTGGGCTGGACCTCACATTTGGTGAGATCCAGAAACAGCCGTGCAACAGGCAGTTCGTACCGTATATAAGCCGTTTTCTTGTAAAACCGTGCCGAATTTATGCAACTGTCGGGGTGAGGCGACAGGGGGGTTGAGAGGATGATCAACCCTTCGTTGTCGCACTCATCATGCAAACGCCCGCTACACCGAAACCGGAAGAGGAGCCCCGCACATGTTCAAGAAGATCATGGTACCGGTGGATCTTGCCCACCTGGATGCGTTGAAGAAATCGCTCAATGTTGCCGGAGATCTGGCCCGGCACTATGACGCTGCCCTGTGCTACGTGGGTGTGACCACGTCCCAGCCCGGCGCCGTAGCGCGCACGCCCGAGGAGTACGGAAAGAAGCTCGAGGCCTTTGCGCGAAGCCATTCGCCGGACAACGGGCAGGCTCCGTGCACGCGCGTCTACATCAGCCACGATCCTGTGGCCGACCTGGATGACATCCTCGTGAAGGCGGTTGGTGACGTGGGTGCCGACCTGGTTGTGATGGCCACGCACCTGCCCAAGCACCTCGACGCCATCATGCCGGCCAACGGAAGCAAGGTGGCCGCGCATACCGCGGCGTCCGTCTTCCTCGTGCGTCCCGGCGCCGGCTGAGCCATTACTCAAACACAACGGAGGATCTCGTGGAAAACAACTCCGACAAGTCCGCCGAGCATTCGACCGGATCCACCGGCGTGCCGGCCCCCGAGGGCGCAGCCAACCTGATCGACACGGATTACCAGATCGGCCAGGACAACTACCAGGCCAGTCCGCTGGGGGTCAGCATCGACATTCACGGCGCCGTGTTCGCCATCTCGTCGCTGGTGATCATCGCCTTCGTGGTGCTTACCCTGGCCCTGCCCGAGCAGGCCACGACCGTCTTCGACGGCATGAAGAACTGGATCAACGCCAACATGACCTGGTTCTTCCTGCTGGCGGCCAATATCTTCGTCCTGATGTGTGTGGTGCTGATCTTCTCGCCACTGGGTCGTATCCGCATCGGTGGCGCGGACGCCACGCCGGACTTCTCCAGGCTGTCGTGGTTCTCCATGCTGTTCGCGGCGGGCATGGGTATCGGGCTGATGTTCTTCGGCGTCTCCGAACCCCTGTCTCATTACGGTACCGCCATGGGCGGTACTGCCGTGGGAGATGACGGGGTGCGCACCGACTGGGCGCCGCTTGGCGCGGCGGCCGACGATCCGTCCAGAGCCGTGCGTCTGGCCATGGCCGCCACCATCTTCCACTGGGGCCTGCATCCGTGGGCGATTTACGCCATCGTCGCGCTGTCGCTGGCGATCTTCGCCTATAACAAGGGCCTGCCGCTCACCGTTCGCTCCATCTTCTATCCGCTGCTGGGCGAACGCATCTGGGGCTGGCCGGGACACGTCATCGACATCCTCGCCGTGTTCGCCACCCTGTTCGGGTTGGCGACGTCACTGGGTATCGGTGCGCAGCAGGCGGCATCGGGCCTCGGGTATCTGTTCGGGATAGGTGGGGGCAACACCACGCTGGTACTCCTGATCACGGGCATCACCGCCGTGGCGGTGGTGTCCATCGTGCTCGGCGTCGACAAGGGCGTGAAGCGCCTGTCCGAGCTCAACATGATGCTCGCCTTCCTGTTGTTGCTGTTTGTCGTGTTCGTCGGCCCGACGCTCATGATCGCTACCGGCTTCGTTACGAACCTGGGCAGTTACCTCGCCTATCTGCCGTTTCTGTCCAATCCGTTCGGACGCGACGACGCCAACTTCAGCCAGGGCTGGACCACCTTCTACTGGGCGTGGTGGATCAGCTGGTCGCCGTTTGTGGGCATGTTCATTGCCCGCGTGAGCCGCGGCCGCTCGGTGCGCGAGTTCCTGATCTCGGTCCTCCTGATCCCGTCGGCCGTGTCCGTGTTCTGGATGACGGCCTTCGGTACCACCGCCATCCACCAGTTGCAGCAGGGGCTAGAGGAGGCAGCGGGGTCCGAGCTTGCGCTGCAGCTTTTCATGGTGCTGGGCGAGATGCCGCTCACGGAGATCACGTCGTTCGTCGGCATCGTGCTGGTGCTGGTGTTCTTCATCACCTCGTCGGATTCCGGGTCCCTGGTGATTGACACCATCACGGCGGGTGGCAAGATCGACGCGCCCAAGCCGCAGCGGGTGTTCTGGGGTGTGATCGAGGGGGCCATTGCCATCGCGCTGCTCCTGGGCGGCGGCCTGGCCGCCCTCCAGGCGGTCGCGGTGTCCGCCGGCCTGCCCTTCACCCTGGTGCTGCTGGTGGGGTGCTACGCCATCATCAAGGGCCTTCTCTCCGAGCCGCGGCCTTGACCCGCTGGTCACCAGGGAGCACGTGATGGTAACGAAGGCCTTGTTGGAGAAAGATTGTTCTCTCGCCAAGAGCGCCAAGTACGCCAAGAAAACCGGGGATCGGGTAGGTTGGGGTGAGGAACGAACCCCAACATTCAACAGTGACCTGGCCGACAGCGTTGGGGTTCGCGCCGCTCACCCCAACCTACCCGACCCCATTTTACTTGGCGTACTTTGCGCTCTTGGCGAGAGAAACTTGTCTTCTCTCTTTCTTTTTCTGGCCTTCGTGTGCTTCGTGGTTGAACAGGGTTGCGGCGGGCTACAACCAGAACGCGGAGAGGGGCGTCTGCGGCGAGTAGTGCCGTGCCACCTGGGCCAGGAACAGTTCGGCGGTGGCCATGGCGTCCACCTTGGCGTGATGGGGTGAATAGGCGGGCAGCCCGTAACGGGCCCGACTGTCCGCAAGGCGGATGGACGCCGGTTTGACACCGAAGAATTTCTTGATGCGTTGAAATCTCCCCTGCCGCTCGTGGCGCGCCTCCAGCTCCATGGTGTCGATGACCGGGAACAGGCAGGACTCACCCCGCAGTGTCCTTGCCGCAGCATCCAGAAAGGGCCGTTCTATGTTCAGAAAGTGGACCACGATGACGCGGCCGGCCAGGGTGTCCAGCAGTTCGTCCAGGACGGCCTCCAGGAGCGGTGCGTTCTGTACTTCGGAGTGGGTGATGCGATGGAATGCGATGGACTCCTCGGACAGCGGGCGCGAGGGGCGCACCACCCAGTAACGCCCGTGGGCAGGGCGTATCGACTTCAGGTCGAATGGCACCGCGCCGATGCTGACGATGGCGTCCGTGCGCGCATCCAGGCCGGTGGTCTCGAAGTCCAGGGCCAGCAGGGGCACATCGGCGATGGGTGTGTCCTCCGTCGGCAGCCCGGCTTCGTAAAAGCGCCGCAGGGCGGGGGTTGTGCACGCCTGTGCCTGCCTTGCGAAGAACTCGTGCCAGGACAGTTTCTCTCCACTGTTGTCCGCCTCGCCTGCCATCGGCGTTACCGTGTGGGGCTGGGATAGCGGAACCGCAGGTAGCCCTGCGCATTGCTCAGCACCTGGAAGGCCTCCTTGAGATTGTGGCGATCGACGGCGGACACATGGTCCGGTTCGATGGCGTTGTCCACGGGGAGGTCGTGCTTGATCTCATGCGCCTGGTGACGCAGGCGCATGATGGAGATGAACTCGAGGGCATAGCGCAGCTTGTCGGCCTGCCCGGCCGGGAGGATGCCGGCCTGGTCGATGTCGTTCAGGCGTTCAAACGAATTCTGCAGGCGTGATCCGGCCGCAAGGGCGTGCACGCGGATCACGTCGTTCATGGGCCCTATGCCGCGCCGCTTGATGTTGATCGTGTTGTCGTGCTTGCCATCCTTTTCCATCACGAAGGAGCGGAAGATGCCGATCGGCGGCTTGCGGGCCAGGGCGTTGCGGGCCAGTGCGGCCAGGAACAACGGGCTCGACTGCGCCCGGTTGGCCACCAGATCCTGGAGTTCCTCGACGAAGCGCTCTTCCCCATGGATCGCGTCCAGATCGAAGAAGATCGAGCTGTGCAGCAGGCGTTGCGGATCGGGTCGGGTGATCCAGTCTTCGAAGTAGCGCTTCCACTGTGACAACGGTTGGCGCCACGGGTCATTGGTGGCCATGATGCCGCCCTTGCAGTAGGGATAACCGCAGGCGTCGAGCCCGTCGCTCACGTGTCTGGCGAGTTCCCTGAAATAGGCATCATGTCTGGCCGGTTCAAAGGCATCATGGAGCACCAGGGCGTTGTCCTGGTCGGTGATGACCGACTGGTCATTGCGTGCCAGAGAGCCATGCACCATGAAGCAATACGGGATGGGGGGAGGCCCCAGCTCCTGTTCTGCCAGTTCGATGAGACGCCGCATCAGGCTGCGGCCGATGCTCGACATGGCCGCGCCGATCATCTGCGAGGTGCCCCCTTCGTCCACCATACGCACGAAGGCTCCGCGGATGTCCGGCCCCAGCCGTGCCAGGGCCTTGACGGAGGTGCGGTTGAAGATGCTGCTCACAACGTAGGCGCTGCTGTTGGTCTCGTAGCGAACGATGTCCGTCAGGTGGACGACACCCACGGGCCGACGCCGGTGCAGGACGGGCAGCCGCTGGATGTTGTTGCGCAGCATGGTGAGCAAGGCCTCATACACGGACTCGTCCGACTGGATCGTGATGAGCCCGCCGTGATTGACCCCCGAAAGGGGGGTGCCCGCCGGAAGACCTTCGGCAACGATGCGCTCACGCAGGTCCTTGTCCGTCACCATACCGGTCAGGCTCCAGGTGTTCCCATCGCCGTCGGTGAACACGCGGTCGGAATCCGTATCCTCGGCCGGTGCCAGCAACAGGACCGATGACACGTCCTGTGCGGTCATCAGCCGCGCCGCTTCCTGAACGCTGGCGGATTCCTCGATCATCACGGGCAGGCGGGTGATGAGCCGGCGCACGCGCGTGACCATCATGTCGTTGCTGCGTGCGCTCTGCTCCACCGTCGCCTTGAGCCGGGAACCGGACAGTTCCACGAAGTCGGCGAAGTGCTCGTCCTCGCTGCACAGGCGCTCGAACATCTCGCCGGGGATCAGGTAGAGCAGGGTGTCCTCGAGGGCCTTGACCGGAAAGCGCACGCCGCGGTTACGAAGCAGGGCGAACTGGCCGAAGATGTCGCCCTCGCCCAGGCGGTTGAACAACTCGCCGGTATGGCGGTACACCTCCACCGCGCCGCTGCGTATGTAAGGCAGCGCGCTCACGGTGTCCCCCTTGTCGAAGATCTGCGCGCCGGCCTTGAAGTAGGCGATCTCAACGGAGGCGGCGACTTCGTCCAGGAGTTCGTCGCTCAGCGTATCGAAGGGCGGAAACCGGCCCATGTGATCACGAATCTCGCGAACTTCGGCTTCCATCGTGTGGACCCTTTGAACCTGGCGTGGGCAAGGATCCCAAGGTCAACACGAAACGCGTCCGGGTTCAACCGCGCCGGGATGCGGGACGGGTGTCCATCGAAGCACGGGCACCTCCCGTACCGTGCATACGGCGACGGCTGGGCTGACATGCGGGTGACCGGTAACCCATCCGGCGAGTGCGATCACGCTGCCGTGCAATTGTATTTGAGATACATTGAGTGGGATTAACGGGACCTGGCTGTCCCACGGAGAGACCAATGCCCGAGTTCCTCAAGGCACCCGCGCCGGGGTTCGACGATCCTCTGAACCTGCTGCGGGCCTGTCACGACCGTATCCGTGAGCGGCTCGACACCCTGGAACGGCTTCCCGGACACTTGGCCCGTCGCGGTGCCGATGTGGAGGCGCGAGCCGCAGTCCGGCGCATCCTCGCGTACTTCGACGGCGCCGCGCCCCATCACCATGCGGACGAGGATCGCGACCTCTTTCCCCTGCTTCTCGATGCCGAGGGGCGCTCCGGCTGGGACGCGAAAATCCCGGCCATCCTTGATCGCCTTGCCGGTGAGCATCCGCGGCTCGAGCAGGGCTGGGGGATCCTGCGGATTGATCTGGAGGCGGTGGCGGAGGGGGAGGTCCGGCCCCTGTCTGAAGCCGGGGCGTGGGTTCGTCTGACCCGGGAGCATCTGGCCCTGGAGGAGACGCACGTGCTGCCCCTGGCGGCCCGCCTGCTGAACAGCCGGGAACTGGAACGCCTGGGTCGGGCCATGGCGCGCCGGCGCGGGGTGGCGTTTCCGGGCGGGTGACCGTCGGCGACTGCAACTGCAACTTCCACCGCGACGCAAAGACGCGAAGGCGCAAAGGAACGCAAAGAAGGCCTTATAACTGTAAACCGAGAGTTCGTAGGTTGGGGTGAGGGACGAACCCCAACAGGGATGTTCAGACTGACCCACGTGCTTGGGGAGCGTTCCGCTCACCCCACTTCTTGTCCAGTAGCTCACATCCTGAATCCCTTCGCGTTCCTTTGCGCCTTCGCGTCTCTGCGTCGCGGTTCCGCCTTACCCCGACAACAACTCCGTATCATCATGGCTGTACGCCGGCGAGCAGGCGCAGAGAATGTGCAGGGGTTCGGAACCCGTGTTTCGGATGTTGTGGGGTGTGCCGGGTGCGATGCAGACGGTGTCGCCCACCGATACCTGAAACGTCTCGTCCCCGAGACGCATCAGGCCTTCGCCCCGGGTGATGTGGTAAATCTCCTCGGTGCGCCCGTGCCGATGGAGGCGCGTCTCCTGCCCGGGCGCTACAACCGCCTCCGCGAGACTCTGGGCGTGGTTGCCGTGTTGATCCGGATGCATCAGCTCCCGGATCTTCGAGCCGTCTTTGGTGTCATAGGCAGGGATGTCGGCGTAGCGGGTTATCATGGCGGATCTCCGGGAGCCGGGCTATTGCACGGCAAACAGCACCGTGAGTGTAGGCACCGGCAGGCGCTACCATCAAGCGTCGAGCCTGCGGCTCGTCCAGGTATCGGGCTGTGATGCGCAAGACCGCATCCGTCTGCAGAACAGCGAAGGGAGTTATTTATGAACCGCTTTTTCTCGATGATCCTGGTACTTTTCCTCATGTTCGGATTCCATTCCGTAGTCCACGGTCAGAGCTCCTACGCTGGCCATACCGACCGTGCCATCAAGGCGCTCTCCCAAGAGCAGATCGAGGGCCTGCGCGCCGGCAGCGGCATGGGCTTCGCGCTGGCTGCCGAACTCAACGGCTATCCCGGCCCGCTCCATTCCCTGGAGGTGGCGGACGCGATGCACCTTTCCGCGGAACAGCGGCAAGAGACTCAGGCTCTCTATGAGGAGATGCTCGAGCGCAGCAGGGCGCTGGGTGAGCGCATCGTGGAACTTGAGACCGAACTCGACGCGCAGTTTGCCAACCGCACGATTACGGAAGACAGCCTGCGTCAGCTCACCGCCCGGATCGCCGAGGCCACCGGCGAGCTGCGCTTCAATCACCTTCGCTACCACCTTGAGATGACCGCCCTGCTGAGGCCCCACCAGGTCGAACTCTACAACCAGGCCAGAGGCTACGGCGAGGGCGGCGGCGCCCATGGGGGGCATGGACACCACGGGCATCATTGAGAATGCTCCTGTAGAACTGAATCGTGCGTGGCCGGACTCACGTAATCACCCTGCCGGCATGCTTACAGTATCTGACGACGATCCGGCCCCTTGTATAAGGCCTTGTTTTGCATCCATTTGCGTTCATTCGCGGCCCCCGCTCGAAATGCCGGGCCGTCGAGGGGCCTGCCAGGAATACCGCCGTTTCTCCCGTGACTCGGGTATAATCTCGCACCTTTTTTCCGATACCCGCCCAGGCAGGGCCTCCCCCGTATGACCGACAAGCTTCGCAATATCGCCATCATCGCCCACGTGGACCATGGCAAGACCACGCTCGTGGACAAGCTGCTGCAACAGTCCGGGACGTTCGATGAGCGCGCCCATCTGACCGAGCGCATGATGGACTCCAACGAACTGGAGAAGGAGCGGGGGATCACGATTCTCGCCAAAAACACGGCGCTCACCTGGAACGACTACCGCATCAACATCGTCGACACCCCCGGACATGCCGACTTCGGCGGCGAGGTGGAGCGGGTGCTGTCCATGGTGGACTCCGTGCTGCTGCTGGTGGACGCGGTGGACGGGCCCATGCCCCAGACCCGCTTCGTGACCGCCAAGGCCTTCGCCATGGGGTTCCGGCCCATCGTGGTGGTGAACAAGATCGACCGCCCCGGCGCGCGGCCCACCTGGGTGGTGGACCAGGTGTTTGATCTCTTTGATCGGCTGGGCGCCACCGAGGCGCAGCTGGACTTCCCGGTGGTGTACTGCTCGGCCCTGAAGGGTTTTGCCGGTCTCTCCCCGGATGTGACCGAAGGCGACATGACGCCGCTCTTTGAAACCATCGTGGAGCACGTAAGTCCGCCGCAGGTGGATGCCGAGGGGCCGTTCCAGTTGCAGGTCTCGTCGCTGGACTACAACAGTTACCAGGGCCTGATCGGCATCGGCCGCATCACCCGCGGCAAGGTGCGGACCAACACGGCGGTGAAGGCCATCGACCGCGAGGGCAACGTGCGCTCCGGACGCATCCTGCAGATCCTCGGATTCAAGGGTCTGGAGCGCGTCGAGGTGCCCGAGGCCCGGGCCGGCGACATCATCGCCTTTACCGGCATGGACGAACTCTACATCTCCGACACCCTGTGTGACCCGGCGTCCGTGGAGGCGCTCAGGGCGCTCACCGTGGACGAGCCCACGGTGAGCATGACCTTTCAGGTGAACACCTCGCCATTTGCCGGCAAGGAAGGCAAGTACGTCACGTCCCGCAACATCCGCGACCGCCTGCTCGAGGAACTCAAGCACAACGTGGCGCTGCGTGTGGAGGAGACCGACGATCCGGACAAGTTTCGCGTCTCCGGCCGCGGCG
>NZ_MVBK01000016.1 GCF_002000365.1 Thioalkalivibrio denitrificans
CAAGAAAAGTAACTCGGGCCGGCTGAAAGCCGGATCGAAACGCCTTTGACGTTGACTTTAACTTTGTGCCGCCAAAACCCCCTATACCCCCATGCCAACCCGACAAATACCACCCCACCACCCAAAGCTTGCAGCCCATCCACCCAGCCTGCAAGCTTCCTCCCCCATGAAGTGCGATCTCTTCCATGAACTGTCGGTGCCACCGTTCGGCGGCCGATCCGAGGCGCAGGTGTTCACCGACACGCTGGAGGAACTGGCCCTGGCGGACACGCTGGGTTTCACCACCGCCTGGGTGGTGGAGCACCACTTCATGCCGGAATACTCGCACAGCAGCGCCCCCGAGATGTTCCTGGCGGCCGCGAGCCAGCGCACGCGCAATCTGCGCCTGGGGCACGCCATTGTGCCGCTCCCCTACCACCATCCGGTGCGGGTGGCGGAGCGGCTGGCGACGCTCGACATCCTCTCTGAGGGGCGGGCGGAATTCGGTTTCGGGCGCGGATTCTCTCCCGCCGAATACGCCGCCTTCGGCGTGGAGATGGGCGACAGCCGCACATTGACCGAGGAAGCGCTGGACGTGGTGAAACGATGCTTTGGAGCGGAGCCGCTCAGTTTCCGGGGGCGGCATTTCCGCTTCGAGGGCCTGGACGTGGTGCCCCGGGTCGTGCAGCAGCCCCACCCTCCGCTCTGGACCGCTGCCGTCAGCCCCGAGAGCTTCGACCTGGCGGCGCGCCTGGGCGTCGGCGCTCTGGTGGGCCCCTTCAAGCCCTGGTTCATGGTGCGCGAGGACATCCGCCGTTACCGGGCAGCCTGGCAGGCGCACCACGGCAACACCCCGCCGGCCCCCGGACAGAACAACCGGCTGGCCATGACCGTGGGCATCCTGTGCCTTGAGGACGGGGCCCGTGCCCGGCGCGAGGCCAAGGCACCGTTCGAGTGGTTCTACCGGCGCCTGCTGGGCCAGACACGGCCGGTGCTGGAGAAGCTCTACGACTCCTACGAGTACTACCGGCGCATGGGGCGATTCCGGGGCATCATGGACCGGGCCGTGAACCTGAAGCTTCTGGATACCCTGGGCATGGCGGTGGTGGGCGACCCGGAACACTGCGCGAAGCGTCTCGAGGCACTCTCCACGACCGGAGTGGATCACGTGTTGTGCGCCTTTGGGGCCGGGGCCATGGATACCGGGATCGTGCGTGAATCCATGACCCTGTTTGCGCAGGAGGTGCTGCCACGCTTCGCGGCAGCATCGGACTGAGGCCCGTCATGAAGGTGGTCGTCACCGGCGCCGCCGGGCGCCTTGCCAGGGTACTGCTGCCACGCCTGCTGGCGGATCCGCAGATCAGTGCGGTGCACGGCGTGGACATCCGCCCCCTGCCCTTCTCGGACCCCCGCCTGGTGCATGTCCAGGCGGACATCCGCGATCCCGCCTGCGCGGAGCAACTGGAACAGGCCGACGCCCTGATTCACATGGCCTTTGTACTCATGGGTGGCGGGCTGGGCCGAACCCGCCACGACCGCGAAGCCGTCCGCAGGATCAACGTGGGCGGCAGCCGGCATGTGTTCACAGCCGCCGCGCAAGCCGGTGTGCCGCGTCTCGTGTTTGTTTCCAGCGCCGCGGTCTACGGCACGTGGCCGGACCTCCCCGCCCCGGTCCCCGAGGACACCCTCCTTCGCCCGCTGCCGGGCTTTGCCTACGGCGAGGACAAGGCGGCGGTGGAAACCTGGCTGGAGACCCTGGAGACCCGCCATCCCCATCTCCACGTGATCCGGCTGCGACCCCACGCCATCCTGGGCCCCCATGCCCATCCGGTGCTCGAAAGGCTGGTGCGCCAGCCCCTGGTGCCATTCTTGCGCAAACCCCTGCCGCTGACCCAGTGCGTCTGGGAAGAGGACGTGGCCGACGCCATCGTCATGAGCCTGCGCAGCGCGGCACGCGGGGCCTTCAACCTGGCCACCGATCCGCCCATGAGCCTCAGGGACATGATCCGGAGCCACCGCCGCTTCACCGTGCCTGTGCCCCTCTCCTGGCTGGCCGCAGCCCAGCGCATGGCCTGGTGGCTGACACCGGAGGCCGGCGAACCCGGCTGGGTCCGCGGCCTGCGCCACAGCCTGGTGCTGGACACCCGGCGGGCCCGGGAGGAACTGGGGTGGACGCCGCGGCGCGACACACTGGCGTGTATCGCGCCGAAGGATGAAGGTGGAAGGATGAAGGATGAATGATGCCCGGGGAAACCCAATCGGCCTGCACAACCGTTACAATCGGCCCCTTTCAACCTTCATCCTTCAACCTTCATCCTTCAGCTATGCTGCTGCCCCTCGCCGCCGTCATCTTCGGTTTTGCCGTGCTCATCTGGAGCGCGGACCGCTTCATCTATGGGGCGGCGGCGCTGTCGCGCAACCTGGGTGTGGCGCCGCTGGTGATCGGGCTCACCGTGGTGGGTTTCGGCACCTCGGCACCGGAGCTGCTGGTGTCGGCCTTTGCCGCCGCCCAGGGCAATCCGGGGCTGGCGGTGGGCAACGCCGTGGGCTCCAACATCGCCAACATCGCGCTGATCCTGGGGATCACGGCGCTGATCTCGCCGTTGATGGTGAGTTCGCGCATCCTGCGCCGCGAGATGCCGCTGCTGCTGGCGGTCATGGCGTTTGCCGGGTTGCTGCTATGGGACGGGCACCTGGGACGTCTGGACGGCGCCCTCCTCCTCCTGGCCCTGGCCGGTGTCATGGCCTGGATCATTCACACCGGGTTGCGCGGGCGCAGCGATGCCACCGACCCCATGGGCGCGGAGTTCGATGCGGAGATCCCCAGGGAAGTGCCCACGCCGCGTGCGCTGGCCTGGCTCGTGCTGGGGCTGGTGCTGCTGCTGCTCAGCGCCCGGGTCCTTGTATGGGGCGCGGTCAACGTCGCGGAGGTCCTTGGCGTCAGCGACCTGATCATCGGCCTGACGGTCATCGCCATCGGCACCAGCCTGCCGGAACTGGCGGCGTCCCTGGTGGCAGCCCGGCACGGGGAGCCGGACATCGCCATCGGCAACGTGGTCGGCTCGAACATCTTCAATCTCCTGGGCGTGCTGGCCTTTCCGGGCCTGCTCTATCCGGCCGCGTTCCCTCCCGAGGTGCTGACCCGCGACTTCCCGGTCATGGCAGGCCTGACGTTGCTCTTCCTGGTCATGGCCTTCAGGCTCAGGCGCCCCGGCCGCATCGGACGCCCGGGCGGGGCGCTGCTGCTGATGTGCTTTGTGGGCTATCTGGTGTGGTTGGGATACAGTATGTGAACTTCAGGTACAAGGGAAAAGGTACAAGGGACAAGGGTAATATCCCGAAACCAGTCCTTTTCCCTTGTACCTTTTCCCTGTCACCTTGTACCTGCCTTTTATGAAATTGCACCCTGACCAGACCCGCGAACTCGCCCTTGCCGTGCTCGACACGGAGGCGCAGGCGATCCTGGATCTCAGGGAACGCATTGACGAACACTTCATGCGCGCCTGCGAGTATCTGCTGGCCTGTACCAGCCGGATCGTGGTGACGGGCATGGGAAAATCCGGGCATGTCGGGAGCAAGATCGCGGCCACCCTGGCCAGCACAGGCTCCCCTGCCTTCTTCGTACACCCGGGCGAGGCGAGCCACGGGGACCTCGGCATGATCACGTCGGGCGATGTGGTACTCGCCCTGTCCAACTCCGGAGAAACGGACGAGCTGCTCACCATTCTGCCGATCATCCGCCGCCTTGGCGTGCCGCTCATTGCCATGACCGGCAACCGACAGTCCACGCTGGCCCGCGAGGCCACGGTGAGTCTGGACATCAGTGTGGCCAGGGAGGCCTGCCCGCTGGGGCTGGCCCCCACGTCCAGCACGACGGCCACGCTGGCCATGGGCGATGCCCTGGCGGTCGCCCTGCTGGAGGCCAGGGGATTCACGGCGGATGATTTCGCCCGGTCCCACCCGGGCGGACGGCTGGGTCGCCGGCTGCTGCTGCACGTGGCCGACATCATGCACACGGGCGAGCGCATTCCCAGGGTGCGGGCCGAGGCGCCGTTGCGCGAGGCACTGCTGGAAATCACGCGCCAGGGGCTTGGCATGACGGCGGTGGTGGACGAGCGCGATCACGTCATTGGCGTGTATACCGACGGCGACCTGCGCCGCACCCTGGATCGGGGCATCGACGTTCACGCCACCACCATCGGCGAGGTGATGACCCGCACCTTCAAGCAGGCTGCGCCGGGCATGCTGGCCGTGGAGGCCCTCAAACTCATGGAAGATCACAAGATCAGCGCATTGCCCGTGGTGGATGACAGCGACACTCTCGTCGGCGCGCTGAACATGCACGACCTGCTTCGGGCCGGCGTGGTGTAAGAACGGAACAGATACAAGATGCAAGATACAAGAGGCAAGTGAAGGACTATCCGGGTTTTACTTGCCTCTTGTATCTTGTCTCTTGCCTCTCATCACCGTCCTCTCAAACCAGCACCAATGCATCCATGACCACAGACCCGATCGAAGCCGCGAAAGCCATCCGTCTTGTCCTGTTTGACGTGGACGGGGTGCTCACGGACGGGAGCCTGTTCCTGGGTGATGGCGGCGAGCAGTACAAGGCGTTCAACTCCAAGGACGGGCACGGTATGCGCATGCTGGTGGAAAGCGGCGTGCAGGTGGGCATACTCACGGGCCGCACATCCGACGTGGTCACTCATCGCATGCGCGATCTGGGCATCGATCTGGTGATCCAGGGCCGGCGCGACAAGCTCGATGCCCTGGGCGGTCTCCTGGACCAGGCGGGCGTGAACGAAGCGGCCACCGCGTTCGTGGGCGATGACGTGGTGGATCTGCCGGTCATGCGCCGGGTGGGGCTGGCCATTGCGGTGGCCGATGCCCACCCAGTGGTGCGCCAGCAGGCCCACTGGGTCACGGCCCTGCCCGGGGGCCGGGGCGCTGCCCGCGAGGTCTGCGAGTTCATCATGCAGGCCCAGGGCAATCTGGATCGCATGATGGCGCAATACCTGACATGAGGCTGCGACACCTCACGCTGGTGCTGGTTGTCTCCACCGTCACCGCCGTCAGCTACTGGCTGAGCCGCGACGCCGAGCAGCGACTGGAGCTGCTGCTCACGCCCGGCGCGCTGGTGCCGGAACTGTTCATGGAGGACTTCATTTCGATGGAGACGGGGCCCGACGGATTGCCCAGACACCGCCTCTCCGGACAGCGCATGGACCAGTACCGCCACGACGGCAGCAGCCAGGTGCAGGCGCCGGTGATGATCCTGCACGGCGAACACGGCATCGACTGGACCGTTGTCTCCGAACTGGCCCACGTGTCGCCCGCCGGCGACGAGGTGTATCTGCAGGGCGAGGTACACATGGCCCGCCCGGCCGGGGCCGACCACCCGGAAGTGGACATCCACACCCGGGATGTCACCGTCTGGCCGCAAACGCGACAGGCCCATAGTGACGAGCATGTGGCGGTACGCAGTTCGCTTTACCATGTGGACGGGACCGGCATGCGCGCCAACCTGCAAACCAGCGTAGTGGAGTTGCTGCATGACGCCGACGGCACGTATTTCCCCTGACCGCACCCGCCGCGGCGGAGCCACCGGGCGTCTCGCCGCCATCGCACTGACGTTCGTGCTGGGTGCCGTCTGGATCCATGCGGCCCTGGCCGCCGAACGCGACCAACCCATCCGCATCCAGTCCGACACCGCCACGCTGGACGATCAGCGCGGCATCAGCGTGTACCGGGGCAACGTGGTGCTCACGCAGGGTGAGCTGGTCATCCATTCCGACACCCTCACCGTCTATACGCCGGGACGCGCCCTGACCCGCATGGAGGCCGAGGGCGATCTCGCCACGCTGCGTACGCTGACCGAGGACGGGCGCGAGATCCACGCCGAGTCCCTGCACATGGATTACCTCGCCGAGGAACGCCGCGTGGTGCTCACCGGCAGGGCCCGCGTCTGGCAGGAGGAGGACGAGTTCCGGGGCGAACGCATCGTCTACCACATGGACGACGAAACCCTGGATGCCGTGGCCGGCGAGGCCGGCCGCGTAGAGGTCATCATCACACCCCGGGAAGACCGGTGAGCCGGCTGGCAGCGCACGATCTGGTCAAGCGGTACCGAGGACGAACGCCGGTGGCGGGCGTGTCCCTCCACGTGGACAGCGGCGAAGTGGTGGGCCTGCTGGGGCCCAACGGGGCCGGCAAGACCACCTGTTTCTACATGATCGTCGGCCTCATCCCCAGCGACGGCGGGCGCATCACGCTGGATGATCGCGAACTGACGGGGCTGCCCATGCATGCGCGGGCGCGCATGGGCATCGGATACCTGCCCCAGGAAGCCTCGGTGTTCCGCAAACTCTCGGCCGCCGACAACATCCTGGCGGTGCTGGAGACACGGCGCGATCTGGACGCCGGCGGGCGCCGTGACCGGCTGGAAACGTTGCTCGAGGAATTGCAGATCACCCATATTCGCGACAGTCTCGGCATCAGCCTGTCAGGCGGCGAACGTCGCCGCGTGGAGATTGCCCGGGCCCTGGCCACCGAACCCGCGTTCATCCTGCTGGACGAACCCTTTGCCGGTGTGGATCCCATCTCCGTCATCGAGATCCAGCGCATCGTGTCGCACCTCAGGGAGCGGGAAATCGGCGTACTGATTACGGATCACAACGTGCGTGAAACCCTCGGCATCTGTGACAGGGGTTACATCATGAACGAGGGCAGGCTCATCGCCGACGGCACGCCGGACGTGCTGCTGGCGGACCCACAGGTGCGCAAATCCTACCTGGGAGAGCATTTCCGACTCTGAAGCTTGGGTACCCACCTACCTTTTGGAATGCGAATGCCGTGCCAAAACCCGTGCGCGCTACCCTATAATGGCGGTATGAACGCACGCCCGATGCCCGCAAACCCGCTCCCGCAACGCACGGGAACCATCGCGGCCCCCGCAACCCGCCGCCGGCCTCGACGCCGCCCGCGGCACATTGTCTGATACAGGATGCTGAAACCTTCCGTACAGCTGCGTCTTGGCCAGAACCTGACCATGACGCCCCAGCTGCAGCAGGCTATACGCCTGTTGCAGCTCTCCACGCTGGAACTCCAGGTCCAGATCCAGGAGGCGCTGGAGACCAACCCGATGCTGGAGGCGCTGGAAGGCGAGGAGGCACAGGTTGAGGCGGGGGAAGATGCGACTGACGCTGCCCCCAATGGCGAGGGCGGCCACGAGCATTCGAGTATCGAGGACGCCGCGCCGGCGGAGGAACGGTCCGGCGCCGACGACATCCCGGAAGAACTGCCGGTGGACAGCAACTGGGAGGATATCTACGACGTCACGCCGTTCAGCGGATCGGGCGGCGCGGCGGAGGCCGACGGGCGTGACCTGTTCGAGAACCAGAGCAGCGGAGGCGAGTCGCTGCGCGAGCACCTGATGTGGCAGCTCAATCTCATCCCCATGAGCGCCGAGGATCGCGCCATCGCCATGTCGCTGGTGGACGCCATCAACGAAGACGGCTACTTGAGCGAATCCCTGGAATCGATTCAGGCCAGTCTCTCGGACGACATGGACGGCGAACTCCCGCTGGAGGAGATCGAGGCGGTGCTGCACCTGGTACAACAGCTGGACCCGGCGGGCAGCGGCGCGCGCGACCTCTCGGAATGCCTGCTGATCCAGCTTCATCAGCTGCCCGCGGACACACCCTGGCTGGATGAGGCGAAGCGGCTGGTGCGCGATCATCTGGAGAGCCTGGGTTCACACGACTACCGGCAGCTCATGCGCGCGCTGCGGGTCAGTGAGAGCGAACTCCAGGAGATCGTGGCCCTGATTCAGGGCCTCAATCCCCGCCCGGGCGGGCTGATCAGCAACGAATCGCCCGAGTACGTAATCCCGGACGTCTTCGTGCGCAAGCACGAGGGCCGCTGGCAGGTGGAACTCAACCCGGACATTGCACCGCGACTGCGCATCAATCCCCTGTATGCCAGCTTCGTGCGCCGCGCCGACACGAGCCAGGACAATGTCTACATGCGCAACCACCTCCAGGAGGCCCGCTGGTTCATCAAGAGCCTGCAGAGCCGCAATGAGACACTTCTGCGGGTGGCCACGGCCATCGTCGAGCAGCAGCGTGGCTTTCTGGAGCACGGCGAGGAGGCCATGAAGCCCCTGGTGCTCCGGGATATCGCGGAACAGCTGGATATGCACGAATCCACTATCTCCCGTGTGACCACGCAGAAGTACATGCACACGCCGCGCGGCATCTTCGAGTTCAAGTACTTTTTCTCCAGCCATGTGGGCACTGCGGATGGCGGCGAATGCTCCGCCACCGCCATCCGGGCCATGATCCGGAAGCTGATCTCCGAGGAGCCCGCGGGCAAACCCATGAGCGACAGCAAGATCGCCGCCATACTGGTGGACCGCGGCATTCATGTGGCCCGGCGCACGGTGGCGAAGTACCGCGAGGCCATGGCGATTCCGCCCTCCAACGAGCGCAAGCGGCTCATCTGAGACCTTGTCGCACAGGCTGTCTTTCCCATTCACCCTACCTTGAGGAGTGCTTTATGCATATCAATCTGACCGGCCATCATGTGGACCTCACCCCGGCCCTGCGGGACTATGTCAACGAGAAGTTCGAGCGCCTGGAGCGCCACTTCGACAATGTCATTGACGTACACGTGATCCTCACCGTGGAAAAGCTCGTGCAAAAGGCTGAAGCGACCATGCAGGTCACCGGCAACAGCCTGTTCGCGGACGCCTCGCACCAGGACATGTATGCCGCCATCGACGCGCTGGTCGACAAGCTCGATCGCCAGGTGGTCAAGCACAAGGAAAAACTCAAGGACCACCACCGCGCCGAAGGGTCCCACCGCAACCACGGGGAATGATACGAACCCATGAATATCAGCGATCTTCTGACGCCGGCCAGTGTCGTCTGTTCCGATGAGGTCAGCAGCAAGAAGCGCGCGCTCGAGATGCTGAGCGAGATGCTTGCGGCGAGCCGCTCGGAGCTGGCCGCCGGGGATATCTTCAACAGTCTGCTGTCGAGGGAGCGCCTGGGAAGCACGGGGCTGGGGCACGGGGTGGCCATTCCCCACGGCCGCGTCCCGGGGATCGACACGGCCGTCGCGGCGATGCTCAAGCTCAGCCGTGGCGTGGACTACGATGCACCGGACCATGAGCCTGTGGACATACTCTTCGCCCTGCTCGTGCCCCAGGAATCCACCGACGAACACCTGCAGATCCTCGCTGCCCTTGCGCGCAGGTTCGCCGATCCTTCCACACTGGCCCGACTCCGGGTCAGCGAAGACAGCGAGGCGCTCTTTGCCGAGGTCAGTCAGTGGAACACCGATGCCGACCAGTGAGCCCGTTGAGGCATTGCGCATTAGCAGGCTATTGAAAAACAGCCTGCTATCGCGAGGCATGGATGCCTTGCTCGCGATTCAAACACGTAAGTGTTCGAATCGTCGTAGCCGCACACGGACATGCGCCGGGCGCGGCGCGTTGAAAAAGGGCAGGATAGCCCTTTTTCAACATCCTGATAGGGCATTCCAGGCGGATGCCTCGCGCGGTATCGGGCACCGCGCCCCGGCCCGTGGTCATCTCGTGACGCGGCTTTACCCAGGCGTATCGACACGACGGAGGCGCGCGGCGCAGCAGTCATGACCGAGTCGCTCACCGTGCGCAGCCTGGTCGACGCCATGGATGCACGCCTTGGCCTGAAGTGGGTCGCGGGCTACGGGGGCTGTGAACGCCGGCTTGCCCGGCACACCCAGGTGGAGGGACCGATCTCCCTGGTAGGGCACCTCAACCTCATCCATCCCAACCAGATCCAGGTCCTGGGCCGGGACGAGGTGACCTACCTGACCAACCTGCGCAAGAACTCCCAGCGCGACGTCATCGAACAGCTCACCAGCGGGCAATCGGTGCTGCTGATCATCGCCGACGGCGAAGAGCCGCCCGTCAGCCTGCAGGCGCAGGCGGAAAAGAGCGACATCCCGCTGCTGCGTACGCCCCTACCCAGCTACGAGCTCATCAACATCCTGCGCTACTTCTTCAGCAACAAGCTGGCCGAGACCATCACGCTGCACGGTGTCTTCATGGAGGTCATGGGCATCGGGGCCCTGCTCACCGGCAACAGCAGCGTGGGCAAGAGCGAGCTGGCGCTGGAGCTGATCAGCCGCGGTCACCGCCTGATCGCTGACGATGCGCCGGAGTTCGCGCGCATCACCCCCGACATCCTGCGCGGCACCTGTCCGCCCGTGCTGCAGGATTTCCTGGAAGTGCGCGGCCTGGGCGTGCTCAACATCCGCTCCATGTACGGGGACAGCGCCATCAAGGAGAGCAAGTACCTGCGGCTCATCGTGCGCCTGTTCGACCTGGGACACCCGGAGGAGCAGGAGACGGACCGCCTGCACGGCGGGCGGCAGACACGGGTTATCCTCGGACTGGAGATCCCCGTCATCAGCCTGCCGGTGGCACCGGGCCGCAACCTGGCCGTGATGGTGGAAGCCGCGGTGCGCAATCACCTGCTGCGCCTCAAGGGCTATTATGCCGGGGAGGATCTGGCGGCCCGCCAGCGCCGGGCCATGCAGGAGGACGACGACCTATGAGGCTGATCATCGTCAGCGGCCTGTCGGGTTCCGGCAAGACGGTGGCCCTGCACGCGCTGGAGGACGCAGGCTACTACTGTGTCGACAATCTTCACTTGGGGCTGCTGACCGCTTTCGTCCGCCAGCTGATGACGCCCAAGATGCCGCTCTACGAGACCGCGGCGGTGGGCATCGACGCCCGCTCCGGCATCGAGGAACTGGACCACTTCGGCGAGATCATCGAGGAGATCCGCGGCCTCGGGGTGAACCTGCAGATCATCTTCCTGCGCGCCGACGAGGAGGTCCTGCTACGCCGCTTCAGCGAGACCCGCCGCAAACACCCGCTCGCCCGGCGGGGTGTACCCCTGATGGAGGCCATCAGCCTGGAGCGCAGCCTCCTGTCACGCATCGCGGTGCGGGCGGACCTCACGGTGGACACCACCCGCACCAACGTGCATCAGCTCACCCACCTCATCCGCGACCGTGTGGAACAGGCCGGCGACCAGGGCCTATCCCTGCTGTTTCAGTCGTTCGGGTTCAAGCACGGCGCCCCGGTGGACTCTGATTTCGTGTTCGATGTACGCTGTCTGCCCAACCCTTACTGGGAGCCGATGCTGCGCAATCTCACGGGGCAGGACGAGGCCGTGGTGTCCTTCCTGGCCCAGTACGAGGTGGTGGATCGCATGTTCGAGAGCCTGCGGGATTTTCTGGCGCACTGGATTCCCTGGTTCGAGCGGGAACATCGCAGCTACCTGACGGTCTCCTTGGGATGCACGGGTGGCCAGCATCGCTCGGTATACCTGACCGAGCGCCTGGCCCGCCATTTCCGGGAAAGCCGCGGCACGGACGTGAGCACGCGCCACCGTGAACTGAGCTGAACCCGAACGAACACGGTAATTCCATCATGGCAGTCGGCCTTCTGATCATCACCCACAACCGCATCGGCGAGGACCTGCTCAGCACGGCCAGATCCATGCTGGGACGACTGCCGCTGGAAACGGCCTGGCTGCCCGTTTCCCAATCCGGCGACCCTGACGATCTCCTCGCCCTGGCCACCGAGTATCACCGCAAGCTGGACGTTGGCGACGGGGTGCTCGTGCTCACCGACATGTACGGGTCCACACCAAGCAACATCGCCACGCGACTGCTTCATTATCCGAAAACCCAGGTGATCGCAGAGATCAATCTGCCCATGCTGGTGCGGGTGCTCAACTATCCACAGCTGCGCCTGCACGAACTGGTCAACAAGGCAATCAGCGGAGGTCACGACGGCATCGTGCTGTGCGAGACGGAATGCTGATGATCCAGCGTGAACTGACCATCATCAACCGCCTGGGCATGCATGCCCGGGCAGCCGCCAGATTCGTCAGCCTGGCCTCCCGCTATGACAGCGAGATCGAACTGGAAAAGGGGAATCGCCGCGTGAACGGCAAGAGCATCATGGGTGTCATGATGCTGGCCGCAAGCCGCGGCTCCACGGTGCGACTGCTGATCGACGGCGAGGACGAGGAATCGGCCATGGACGCGCTGACCGACCTGATCGAATCCCGCTTCGGCGAAGCCGAATGATCAGGGGCACCCCGCCTAAGCTTTAACCCGCATATTTCACCAAGGCGGCCGGCGGCTTCGTGCAACCTTCTGAATGAGTGGCATAAATCGGCATGTCTGGGGGAAATGCCGCGGCGACGGTTTGTACCTCCGCCGCCGGCCTATCGCGATGCTTGCGGCCTCTGGGCCTGTCTAGCCCCAATGTTGCAT
>NZ_MVBK01000017.1 GCF_002000365.1 Thioalkalivibrio denitrificans
GGCCCTTCATAGTTTCTATGCTTCTCATTCCAGAGGCGGCAAGAGACAGGCCGGGGGACCAAATTCATGCGCGATCCTTGCTCAACGCAGGTCTCCATGCCGGGATACGGCCTCCATCCTTCGCAACAACTGCTCGCGCATGTAATCCCGAAACACACGCACGCGGGCCGGTGCGTCACGTCCGGCCACACTGATGGCATGGAACGTCCCCCGGTAGACGGTCCAGTCGGCAAGCACCGGAACCAGCCGCTCCTGCGTCAGTGAGTTCCCGACCACGAACTCGGGGAGAGCCCCGATGCCCGCTCCGGCCAGAAGCAGGCTATGCACACCGGCGTAGCCGCTCACCTGCATGGCGGGCACCCGGTTCACCTGTGCGTGACGTCCCCGCGGCCCGGTCAGACTGAGTCTTGCGGGTGCCCCGGGGCCCGCGCGGGCCAGGACCAGATCATGGGTATCGAGGTCTTCCGGAGAACCTGGAGCCGGGCGACCGGCCAGATAGCCGGAACCGGCAAAGAGCCGCACCCTGACTACCGTCCGCCGCTCACGTCGATGAACGAGCCGGTGGTGTACGAGGCCTCGTCGGAGAGCAGCCAAAGGATCGCCTTCGCCACCTCCTCGCAGGTACCGCCGCGCTTCATGGGCACGATGTGCTTCAGGCGGTCGACCCGGTCCGGCATGCCGCCGGCGGCATGGATGTCGCTGTAGATCAGCCCCGGGCGCACGGCATTTACGCGAATGCCCTCCTCCGCCACTTCCTTCGACAACCCGATGGTGAGCGCGTCGATAGCGCCCTTGGACGCGGCATAGTCCACGTACTCGTTCGGCGATCCCAGTCGCGCCGCCATGGACGAGAGATTGACGATCGCCCCGCCGCTGCCGCCCCTGCGCGTGGACATGCGCCGGACTGCCTCCCGTGCGCACAGGAAACTGCCGACGATGTTGGTGGTGAACACGCGCTCCAGCCGGCCCGCATCCATGTCCTCCACGCGCATCTGCTTTTCGAGAATGCCGGCATTGTTCACCAGTGCCGACAGGGTGCCCAGTTCTGCGTCCACGAACTCGAACAGTCGGATCACGTCCGCCTCGCTGCACACATCCGAGGCCACGGCCACGGCCCGACCCCCGCCATCCGCCACCTCGCGAACCAGCGCATCCGCGGCATCCCTGCTGTGCAGGTAGGTGAAGCAGACGGTATATCCCCGGGACGCCGCGAGCCGGACGGTGGCGGCACCGATCCCGCGGCTGCCGCCGGTCACGATCATGACTTTGCTCATCACAGAGGCCTCCTCGCAGGCTTCATGTTCTTGACCCGTTCATTGATGTCGGTTGAGAAACTCCGCGGCGATCGGACCCATGTCCCTGGCTCCCGCAAGCCACGGGCAATAACCGCCCGGGACCGTGTGCAGTTCCGCGTGCGGCATCGCCGCGACGATGCGTTTCCCCACTGCCGGGGCGCCGAACGGATCGCCTGTGCCCCAGATCAGTAATGCGGGATGATGTATCCGCGCAAGCTGATCCCTCGTCAGCCGCGTCTCGGCCCGGCTGCCCCACAGTGTAATCAGGGCATGCAGCATGGACACGAACGTCCTGCCATAGGCGGGCTGACGCCCCGTGGCCGCGAGCAGATCAACGAGCTCCGGGACGAGCGCTTGCGCACTCGCAATACCTCCCGGCAGTCTTCCGCCTTTCCGGGAAGGGCGCACCAGCCGCCTGGACAGGCCGGCGACCACCCGCATGGACAGCAACCGCATCGCCAATGGAGCCGACGTGTCCAGTACCATCGCCGGGCACCCCGCATGCACCAGCGCCGTGACCCGCCTGGGCAGATCGAGGCTCAACCAGCTTGACCAGAGAGATCCCAGGTAACTGCCCACGAACGCCGCATGGTCGAGCTCAAGTTCGTCAAGCACCTCACTGAGAAAACGCACGGCCCTGAACCGCAGATCCGCCGTGAACCAGGGCGTGATGTCCGTCAGACCGAAACCGGGCAGATCAACCGCGTAAAGGCGGAACCCCCTGAGTTCCGCCATCAGGGGCGCCCACGCGGCGGCCGGTATGCCCATGCCGCCGACCATCACCACCGGCGGACCTTCGCCGGCTACCAGTACGTGAGCCATGCCGTGCGTCGAGGCGGCCCTCACATACTGCGATTCCGCCTCGATGCCATAGCGATTCAGCATCCGGTGCTGGGCACTGATGAAACTATCCCTGGCATTCCCCATCTGTCTGCCTTGTGCGATTCGAAACCGGAAAACAACACCTTACCGTGCATCATCCTCGCCCTTCGCAAGTTCAGTCCACAAAACACGCGTTCACCACGCATTCACGCAGTGTGCCGGCCATGCGGCGTGGAGAGCCTGCTGTATCCCGGTGCAGAAGGATAACTCCCTGACTGCCCGTCGAGCTCACTCGTCCGGAAATCGCCCCGGAACCCGACTCTCAGATGCTCCCGTGTGAATCTGCAGGGGCGACCGTTGCGTATTGATACAAGACGGGCCCGATGAGTCCACTGCTCCGGACGCGTTCGCCAGGATATCGGTGGGCCGGGTCGAGCCTACGCATGGTACTCCCCATTACATTACAGGAGGACGAGATGAACATGCAGAGAATAACTCGACGTAACTTCATGCGACTCGGTGTCGGCGGCACCAGCGCACTTATTCTTGGCTTGTACGGTTGCGGCGCCACACCGGGTGCCGCACCCAGGGCATCCGCTTCAGGTGCGGGTGGAACGACGAAAGGCACCGTATTGGTGGGCGACGTCATCGACCATGCCCTGACATCCGATGCATGGCCGGGCGCCTTCGGTTACGTCACCTTCAGAACCCATAGAGCCCTTCATGACGGCAGGTCCGTGTATTACATCCGCACGGATGCATCCGATGCAGAGTTTGCCGAGAGCGAGCGTCTGGTCCACGTCCCCCTGCTCAATGCAGCAAGGGATCGGGGCATCACCAACGACCTCTATATCTTCGACGATGATCGCATACCGGTCATCCGCCATGCACCCGGCAGTGACAGTTACACGCCCCTGTTCCAGATCCACAGTGTCTCCGGCGGGGGCAGGCTTGAATCGGCCTCGGCAATTGACGCAGCCTCGCGTGACGGCAGCATCGAGGTCGAATCCACGCCCGTCCTGGTGAATTATCCCCTGGTCAAATGGAACGGCGGCGGACTCACGGTCGATGACGCGAAGGAGGAGTACCTGGGTGGCGGGCAACTCATTGAACCGGTGGACACCGAAGGTGGCAAGGTCACTTTGAAACTTCATGAGGCGTTCCCGGGAAGCTACTACATCCTGACGGATGCCTCTCTCGGCGGCCCCGCGGACATGATGAATGTCCCGGTCTCGGCTCCCACCTGGGAACTCAACAGGCACCAGGCCACCGACAAGGTCTGGGTGTTCGTCAATGGCGTTGAGGGTTCCGGCGCCATGGGCTTTCAGCCTGCCGTATTCGGCCACCAGGCCGGTCACCCTGCCTGGAGTCCCTTCTGGGATCATTATGCCCTGGAATGGATTGATCCGGACAAGGCAAGGCTGCTCACCAGTGCTTCCAATATCCGCTCCCTGCGGGAAGCCGGTGATCTGAAGGAGTACAACGGTGTTCCCCCCACCGATCCACAGGGGTTCGTTGTCAACTGCTCGGTCCCGGTGATCGGTGGAAACCGTACTGGCGCGTAAGGCCAGGAGAAAAGCGGGAGTCGCGGGCCGCGCATCATCCCTTGCACTCGTGGCCTACGGCTCCCGCGCCTTGTGGAGGCCGGATATTGCACCAGGGATCGCGAACGATCGTAGTCTCTCTTCCTGTCTCGCCCCTTCGTCTTGCAAGAGAAGCGCATCTGTAGGTCGCCCTTCAGGGCGACAGACGCGGCTTGGTCAAGTATCGCCCGTCGGGCTAAAGCCCGACCTACAGCCAAGCGAGACAGGCCCGGAGGCTGCAAGCATCGCGATAGGCCACACCGGCCGCCCTGGTGCAATGTCCGGGCCAGGAGATGTTACGGTGCTTCAGGCGCTCCGTCCGTGCGGATCATCAGGAAACCGGGGCGCGTGCCCCGGCCTGCGCACACCACTCAACCCGACGTCCGACTCAGCTTTTCGGGCAATTCACCCAGACCGCTTACCGTGATCGTCGGATCGATGCCCCAGGGATCGAACACCGCCTCAGGCGAACGCTTCACCCACGCCCCCTTCATACCCGCGGAGATTGCGCCCATGACATCGAAGGGGTTGCCGGAAACGAGCCATGCATCGGCGCCGGTCGCACCGGCCCTGCGCAGGAAATGGGCATACACCGCCGGATTCGGCTTGAAGGAGCGCAGATCCTCGACGCTGACCACGCCCAGGAAGAAATCCCTGACACCGGCCGTTGTGAGCAGCGTTTCCACCGCCGTAGCGCTGCCATTGGAAAAGGCATGCATCCTGAACCCCGCGTCGCTCAGGCGTTCCAGGCTTCCCACGACATCATCGTAAGCCGGCAGCACCCGGTACACCTCCAGCAGGCGTTCCTTCTCCCCGCCGCCCAGATCGATCCTGTAGGCGGCGCAGAGGTAATCGAGTGCCTGGCGCGTGCACACGGAAAAGTCCGCGTAGTTCTGCATCAGTCCGCGGCGAAACGTGTACTCCAGCTGCTTCTCCCGCCACACCCTGGAGAACTCCGCCGCACGATCACCCACCGCCGGCATCTCGCGCAAGGCCGTCACGACGCCGTTCGTGTCGATCAGCGTTCCGTAGATGTCGAAAGCCAGCGTCGCGGGCATGCGGGGACTCCTCCGGATCGAACCTGTTCAGGCATCCGACTCCGGATCCCGGACAGGAAGGTCAAAGTGCAGGACATCCTCTCGAATCCCGAGCCTGCTGTACAGGGCGATCGCCGGGTGATCGCCATGATCGGCCTGAACGAAGACCACCCAGGCGCCTCGTTCGATCGCCACCCGCTTCAAGGCCTGTATCAGCGCCGTGCCGATGCCTTCGCGCCGGTGACCTTCCGCGACCGCCAGGTCATAGATATAGATCTCGCTGCGCGCCTGCTCGAACTTCTTCAACTCATACGCGGCAAGTCCGCCCACGACCTCCTCGCCCTTCAACGCCGCCAGGGCGATGAAATAATCACTCCCCAGCAATCGCTCCAGGTAATCCGCGTCCGGTTTCGCCCCGGTGTAGGTTTCGCGTTCGTTGAAGGCCTCGCCGAACATGTGCAGCATGGAATCCATCAGGCGCACATTGCCGGGGGTGACAAGCTGAATGCTGACCGATCCGGAAGATGGCATTGGCGGCTGTCTATCGTGTGGCATGGGCCGGTGACGCGGCACGTTCTCTATTGTGCCTGCTCTTCCCGCTCCAGGAGCGCGCGTTTGCGCGCCACGCCCCACCGGTAGCCCGACAGCGACCCATCCTGACGCACCACCCGGTGGCAGGGAATGACGACTGCAATGGGATTCGATGCGCAGGCGCGCGCCACGGCCCGGGCGGCGCCGGGCGCGCCGATACGCCGGGCCAGTTCCGCGTAACTGACGGTCTCCCCCGCAGGGATCTGCCGCAATGCATGCCAGACCCGGCGCTGAAACACCGTGCCCCGAATGTCCAGAGGCAGGTCGAGGCCCGTACCCGGCGCCTCAATGAAGGCGAGCACCGTACCGACCTGCCGCTCGAACGCCGGATCCCCCCCGACCAGTTCCGCACGGGGGAAGCGGTCCTGAAGGTCACGCACCAGCGCATCCGGGTCATCACCCATTGCGATGAAACAAATCCCCTTCTCGGTACTCGCCACCAGGACATGGCCCAGGGTACACGCGCCGACCGCGAAACGGATTCGTGTCCGTGCACCGCCCGCCCCGTATCGACCCGGCGTCATGCCCAGCGCACCCCCGGACTCCGCGTAACCGCGGGCACTGGAGCCATAGCCGGCTTCGTGGATCGCCCGGGTCACGGACCCGCCCTCCTCCAGCGCACTGCGCAGCCGTTGCGCGCGGTGAGCAACCCCGTAGGCCCGTGGCGTGAGGCCCGTGACCGCCTTGAAGATCCGATGCAGGTGCCAGGGGCTGAACCCGGACCGTCGGGAGAGTTCATCAAGCGTGGGGACATGATCGGAGTCCTCGATGTAACGGCACAACGCCGCCACGGTCTCGACATGTGCGTCGTCCTGCGATGCCCGATCCGGCCGGCAGCGGCGGCAGGGCCGAAAGCCCGCCCGTTCCGCATCGTCCGGGCTGGCATGGAAATCGACGTTCTCGGGCCGGGCCAAACGTGACGGACAACTGGGCCGGCAATAGACCCCCGTCGTTCTTACCGAATACACGAACCGGCCGTCCGCCGCGCGATCACGCGCCGCGAGTGCCGCCCAACGGGGATCCTGGATCACCTTGGCTGCACGGGTCTTGTGGGCGTCGGCCATGCTAGTTAGCTCCGGAACCGGATTCAGTGGTCTGTACAGCGTAGGGCACAACGCACGCCGGGGCATCCCGATTCTTGCTGTCGAATCCCGCCCCGGGAACGCGCCCCAGATCACCTGGTCTGCGGACGGCCGATCTCGGTGTCGAGTGCGTGAATCTGCTGAATGATCCTGATGAGTTTCCTGCCTGAGTCGGTCAACGAATACTCCGTACGTGGCGGAACCTCGGGGAAACTGTGCTTCTCCAGCAGGCCATAGGATGTCAGCTTGCGAAGCCGCTCTGACAGGACCTTCGTGGAAATGCCCTCAATATGCCGTTCCAGGGCACCGGGACGGTTGATGCCTTCCCCGACGGACAGCAGCACCGACACCGACCACTTGCACCCGACCACGTCCTCGAGCTTGCGATAGGCACCGGCATTACCGGCGCGAAGTTTTTTCTTCTCTGTTTTCATCAATCTACACCAAAAAGTGCCTACCCCACTCCTGGGTGCCCGCTTCTCCTGGAGCCCATGAAGCGCTAGCTTCCGAAGGTGCGCACCATCAAAGCCACACACATCAGGAGTCTGATTATGAGCAAGAAGGCGATCTTCTACCATGCCGGGTGCCCCGTCTGCGTCGCCGCCGAAGACAGCGTCGCCAGGGCACTCGATTCCTCCCGTTACGACGTGGAAATCGTCCACCTGGGAACCGACAAGGCGCGAATCCCTGAAGCCGAAGCAGTCGGAGTCAAGTCCATACCTGCGCTGGTCCTGGAGGGTGCACCGTTTCACATCAACTTCGGGGCTCATCTGTCCGATCTGAAGTGACGGACTGTACGGGTGCGGCGTCACTCCGGACACCGGAGGGGCGCCGCGGCCTGATCAGTGATAACCGGGAGTGACCGGTCGGCCAACGCGGTCCGATGATTCGGACACGACGGCCTGTCATCCAACGTCGCCTGTACAGGGGGTAGTCCGCAGTAGTTCCGGCTTGATCTGACGCCTTGCTTGAAAAGAGCAAGAAAATCCCTCCGTCCCCTTATCCACCTTATCCATTTCGTGACGGCGGTAGGTGTCCTGATGCAGGCGTTACGGGGGGCCCCAACGCTGTCCCTGCCTCATTATGAGGTCTTTCTCATTGACAACTACCCCCTCATATATCTTGTACCCTTCGATACTCCCAATCTGCTGAAGGAGTATCTCCAGCAGTTCTCTGGTGTGCGCATACCGTCTGTCACAATCCTCCGCATATCTGATGAAATACTCCGGATGCGGCGGATTGTACCCCTCAGAAGCAATCCGATACCGAACATGCAGACCTAAATCTCCTATGGTTTCGGAGATCTCATTATTGAGCTGTATCACTGCATCGGATGTATGAAGATCACCCAACAAGTCGAAACGCACAATGCAATCGCTGCGATCCCCGAGTGGAAAGGGGTACTCCAATGGGGACGCATCTGAACAGCCGACAATCAGGAGGGAAAGCGCCAGAGCGTGTATCGATAGGAGCCCTCGCATGGACTGTCACCTCTTCTCGTCGACCAGAGCGAATACCCTCACAGTCACACCATGAGAGTTGTCGTTTGGGGATTGTTGCCTGGGTAGCTCTATCGTCCAGAGGTGCCCCCCTTCCGATTCGTAGCCTGCATCGATCACCCGAGTCACTGTCTTGCCGAAACCCACGTGGCCTCCTACGTTGAAGTCCGGTTTCGGCCTTGTTCGACCGAATGGCATGAGCGGGCGTGCAACCGACTCCACGGCCCCGTCACGATCAAGCGGGTTAACCCAGACCATTACGTGAGCGCCATCCAGACCAAGGGTGTGACTGGTGAGCTCAACCTTCAACTTACGGTTTGAGCGCACCTGTTCCACCTCCCCGTGCGTGCGAATTACCCTTTCTAGCCGCCATTCTTCACCCGGCTGATGTCCGGTTGATTCACTCTCTTGCGTCTCTTTCAAGCGGATCAGAGCGGTAGCATCGTTGACTCCCGCATGAGGCGCGGGACCACTTTCATCCGAGGATGAATGAGGCTTGGTGGTCGACGAGGGTGGCTTCGCGGAGGTTGATTCTTGCGCGATCGCTTCGTGGGCACCTGCCAACCTTGAAGCAGTGCTATTTGTGTTGTTTCCGGCTGCGGCCACACCCCTGCCACTTAACCCGCCTCCGAGATGCCCCACTCCGGCGCCCATGTCGAGGCCGATGTTCCCAGCCCGGATGTCGATCCGCTCGGCCTCGAGGGTGACGCGCCGGCCCTTGAAGGCGATGTCGCCTGATCGGCTGACGCTCACGGCGCCGCCCGCGGTACCGAGCCGTGCGTGGGCACCGGTGCTCAGGCACTGGATCTCGC
>NZ_MVBK01000018.1:0-7246 GCF_002000365.1 Thioalkalivibrio denitrificans
TGGTTTCATTCAACCTTCATCCTTCTACCTTCATCCTTCCGGAAGGGGCATCCTTCATCCTTCCCCAAAAAGGTGCCCCGCCACCTGTCTCGCCTGTGGGGCACGGCGGTGCTCGAACACATACAAGCCCTGCCATGTGCCAAGCGCCGGCCGGCCGTCGATGACCGGGATCGACAACTGCGTCTGCGTCAGCGCGCTGCGCACATGGGCGGGCATGTCGTCCGGGCCTTCCAGGGTATGCCGGTAGATGGGATCGCCTTCGGGGACCAGCCGCTCGAAGAAACGCTGCAGGTCACCGCGCACGTCCGGGTCGGCGTTTTCCTGAATCACCAGGCTGGCGGAGGTATGCCGGATGAGCAGCGTCAGCAGCCCGGTGCGGATACCCGACTGCGCGACCCAGCGTGACACCGGGTCGGTGAACATGTAGAGCCCCGGACCCCGGGTCTCCACCGTGAAAATGTGTGTGGTCTGCATCATAAGATCAGTGGCAAGTGGCACCTTGAAAGGCAGAAGGTGGAAGGATGAAGGTTGAATGAAGCCAGCCTCGCCCTGTTTCTCCTCACTGATGGCGACCCAACAGTTACCCTTTATTGCCACTGGCACACTGATCTTACAGTGTGCGTCGATTCAGAAACTCCACCGATAAACCGCGTTCATCCACGCGCAACCGTGTCAACGCCGCATAGGGCATGCGAAGGCGGTAGAGCGCGACGGCGGGCACCTGCATGGCATGGACCACGGCGGCCCGGATCACACCGGAGTGGGCCACCACCAGGATGTGCTTGCCCTCGTGGTGCTGCCTGATCGATTCGAGGGCGTCGGCCACCCGCCCCACAAAGGCCTCCAGGGGTTCCGCACCGTCAGGGCGCGCACGCGCCGGATCCCGGTAGAAAGCAAGATAATCCGCCAGGCTCTCCGCCTTGAGCTCTTCCGGACTGCGCCCCTCCCAGGCGCCGAACCCTACCTCGCGCAGTGATTCCTGCACGGTACACGGTAAACCGTGCTCCCTCGCAAAGGCTTCGGCGAAGTCCCGGCAGCGGCGCATGGGGGAGGTGACAATCTGCGTCCAGGGCGGTTTGGCGCCATTGAGCACGGCGCGCATCTGAGCCCAGCCCTGATCGGTGAGCGGGTCATCCACACCGCAACCGCGGTAGCGACGCCCCCCCTCGGGTTCTCCGTGACGCAACAGATCAATCAACATAAATTCAGTGGCTAGTGGCAAGTCTCAAGTAGCAAGGGCCCCCTCCCCGGCCCTCCCCCGCAAGCGGGGGAGGGCCGGGGAGGGGGCCTTCCCACTTCCCAATTCACACTTCGTACTTCCATTCCCACTTCCCAATTCACACTTCTTACTTCAATTCAGCATTGCTCCCACGGCAGGCCGCGGAAACGCCAGCCGCCGGTGGTGGAGCGATGGTGGTGTTCGTCCAGATCGCCCTCGAAGCCCTCGGTGACGTTGTAGACCTTCTTCAGCCCCGCCTCCATGAGGGCCCGCCCGGCCTCCCGGGAGCGTTTGCCGCTTCGGCAGATCAGCACCACGGGAGCGCATTCGCCTTCCTCCTCGCACACGGCCCCGCCGAGCAGCAGTTTGCGCACCTCGGTGACGAAGTGGGGATTCACGGTCCAGTCCGGTTCGTCGATCCAGGATACGTGTATTGAGCCCACCGGGTGCCCCACGAACAGGTACTCCATGGTGGAGCGCACGTCCACGAGGATGGCGCGCGGATTGTGTTCCAGCAGGTCATATGCCTCCTGGGGGTTCAGGCCGATGGGATTGTGTTCGTCTGTCATGGCAGTCTGTCCGAGAGTCGGGAATAACGGCATGCGCTTGTGCTAAGCATAGCCGAGGTATCCCCCTGCATGCTGCCCCTGCCCCTGAAACGTGTCGATCGCCGGATTTCGGGACCGGGGCCGTGGGGACGGTCAGAAGCGGTTCCCGTGCCGGCCAAATGTGAAGTTCGCACTGCGGACCGACGCGGGTACACGTAGAATCAAGGGGTTTCCATACCTTGCCGATGCGGAGGTCGTCGCGTGAAGTTTGTCGTGTTGCTGGCGTTTGTGCTGTTCTCATCCTCCCTGTATGCGGAAAGCGCTTATATCAGCGATGACCTCAATGTCGCCATCCGCTCCGGGAAGACCTTCCAGCATCGCATCATGCGCTTTGTGCCCAGTGGTACGCCCGTCGAGGTCCTGCAGCGGGATGATGATGGCTACGCCCTGATTCGCACGCCTGAAGGGACCGAAGGCTGGCTTGAGGCGACTCACCTGTCCCGGGAGCCCCATGCCCGGGAGCGGCTGGCTCAGGCGGAACGCCAGATTACGGGCCTTCGCGAGCGGTTGGCAGAAGGCGAGGAACGCATCGGGGTGCTGCGCAGCGAGCGTGACGACGCACACGCGCGTCTGCAGGAAACGGAGGATACCGTCGAGCGCATGGCCGCGGAGATGGAAACCCTGCGGGAGGCGGCCGCACGGCCCATGGAGATCGCGGAAGAGAATGAGCGCCTTCGTGAACTGACCGGCCGTCAGCGAGCCCAGGTTCAGGCGCTGGAAGCAGAGTTGCAACAGGTGCGCCAGTCGGAACAGAGGGAGTGGTTCATCATCGGCGCGGCCGTCGCCGTGGGCAGCGCGCTGCTGGGTATCCTGCTCACACGCATCCGCTGGCGCCGCCGCAGCGACGGCTGGTCGTGAGCAATCCCCCTCTTCCCCGTAGGAGCCTGTCAACTGGACAAACGGCTGCTGATGAGGCGGTGCTGGGCGCGCAGTTCCAGCTTGCCGCGGACGAGACCCAGCAACGCGCCCAGAGGCGTGGGGACTTCGCCGCCTTCCGGCTGGTCCGCCAGGGCCTGGGCGCCCAGCCCGGCCAGGCGGGCCAATTCCTCGTCGGTCAGCACGTCCAGGCTGAACTGCTCCCCGTACCTGGCCTCCAGGTACGCGAAATAGTCGCTCAGCGCCGAACGGTTCGGTGATCTGTCCATCCTGACTCTTATCCCAGGTTTTACCTAGTGTATGACAAGGTTTCCGGGCCTGCACAATGGCCGAGGTGCTGGAATAGGCAAAATGCCTGAACCCGGCCGCCGACGCTTGATTCCCGTCAGTGACAGTGTCTAGTATCCATGACCACATCTGTACTCACCGTGACCGGTTTACCATGCTGCTGAGAACGCTACTGCCGGCTGTCGTGTTTATCCTGCTGTTCGTCGCCATCGTTTCAGCCGATGAGCTGGACAGCATTCTCGAGCCCATTTCTGTGACCGAGCGGGTCTATTACTTCAAGGGCTCACTGGACGGGCGCACCTACGAGAATCAGGCCTTCAACAACAACCTCGCCTTTGTGCTGACCAATGACGGGGTGGTCCTGATCGACAGCGGGCCTTCGCGCAAGGTGGCGGAGCGTGTCGAGCAGGCGATCGGCACGGTGACGGACATGCCCGTGCGCTGGGTCATCAACAGCGGCAGTCAGGATCACCGCTGGCTGGGCAACCACTACTTCGCGGAGCGGGGCGCCGAGATCATCGCCCTGGCGCGTACCGCCGAAACCCAGTCCCGTTTTGCGGAGCAGCACCTCGCCCGCCTCGAGAATGTCCTCCGCGACCGCCTGGCGGGCACCCGGGCCATGCCGGCACCGGAGCCGGTGGAGGCCGACCGTCATGCCGTCGAACTGGGCGACGTGCGTTTCGAACTGATCTTTGCCGGTGACGCCCATTTCCCGGGCGACGTGCTGGTTCACATACCGGACGAGGGCACCGTGTTCGCCGGCGACGTGGTCTACCTGGACCGCATGCTGGGTCTCCATCCCTGGAGCGATATCCGCGGGTGGCTGGATTCATTCGCCGTATTGGAGGCGCTGGAGCCCGAACACGTGATCCCCGGGCACGGTGCAGCGGCGGATCTCGACAAGGCCCGCGCGGAAACCGGTGACTATCTGCAGGCCATCCTTGATGGCGTCATCGAGGGGCTGGATGATTGGGAACAGCTCAACGAGACAGTGGACCGGTTGGCCGACATGCCCCGTTTCCGGCACCTCGTCCACTACGAAGAGTGGCATCGCATGAACGTCAACCGCGCCTACCTGGACCTGGAAAGCAACCCCTGAAGGGGTCCAGCCCGCATATCTCACCACCCTTCTACTGCGGCCGCCGATCCGCTCGCTGTGACGGGGCGTGCTCGCTGCGGCCGGCTTGACGTAGTGACGGCTACGCCCGCGTCGTCCTCCGGTCCGCGCGCCCCCTCACAGCGGCGCCTCGACGCCCTCGCCACGAACGGTGGTGAGATATGCGGGCTAGCTATGCTTTTCATTTCATGTGGTTATGGGGGCATGCTTCAGCTCCTGCGGCGCCCCGCCATTTGAAACCTCTCCGGCGCTCCGGTACGATTCGCCGGGTTCGCGCGCTGTTCGTGTATGCGCCAAGGCGTCCTTACCCCGGTACTCTGATCCGGACGCATTGTCACCCGTAACCTCATAAGAACACGCCAAACGCGACCCATGCTGCTCGCCGTCCTCTCGGGATTCCTGCTCGCCGCCATCGCCCCCTGGGTACACCGCTTGAGCGGCCGCCACAGCGGCTGGGTGCTGGCCGCGCTGCCTGGCGCCCTGTTCATCTACTTCCTGAGTTTCATCCCCGAGATCGCCGATGGCGGGCAGGTGCGCTTCGCCTATCCGTGGGTGCCCGGGCTGGATATCCAGCTGTCCTTCCTGGTAGACGGGCTCTCCCTGCTGTTTGTGCTGCTGATCTCGGGCATCGGCTTTTTCATCGTCTCCTACGCGGGCCGCTACCTGGAAAAGCACCGCGACGTGGGGCGTTTCTACGTGCTGATCCTGGCCTTCATGGGCTCCATGCTGGGTCTGGTGCTGGCGGATAATCTGATTGCCCTGTTTGTCTTCTGGGAGCTGACCAGCATTACCTCCTACCTGCTGATCGGCTACAACCACGAGGATGCGCGCGCCCGATACTGCGCGCTGCAGGGGCTGATCGTCACCGTTGGCGGCGGACTCGCCCTGCTGGCGGGCTTCGTCATGCTGGCCATGGCCGGCGGCAGCTATGAGCTGTCCGAGGTCCTCGCCGGCGAGGGACTGCAGGAGCACGCCTGGTACCTGCCCATCCTGCTGCTGGTGCTGGCCGGCGCGTTCACCAAGTCCGCCCAGGTGCCGTTTCACTTCTGGCTGCCCAATGCCATGGCGGCGCCCACGCCGGTCTCCGCGTACCTGCATTCCGCCACCATGGTCAAGGCGGGCGTCTACCTGCTGGCGCGCCTTAACCCGGGGTTGGGCGGTACGGACGAGTGGTTGCTGATCCTGTCCCTGTTCGGCGGTGTGACCATGCTGACGGGCGTGTTCCTGGCCGCGCGCAGCACCGGCGTCAAGCAGGTGCTGGCCTACTCCACGGTCATGGCGCTGGGGACGCTGACCATGCTCATCGGCGTGGGCACGGAAACGGCCATCATTGCCGCAGTCACGTTCCTCATGGCGCACTCGCTCTACAAGGGTGCGCTGTTTCTCATTGCGGGCATCCTGGACCATGAGGCCGGCTGCAAAGACTTTCTGCAGACCGGCGGTCTGCGCAGTGCGCTGCCGGTGACCACCTTCTTCGCCGCCATCGCCGCCCTGTCGCTGGGTGGCGTGATCCCCATGTTCGGGTTCATCGCCAAGGAACTGATGCTGGAGGCCGTCCTGGAGGCCCCGACGGTCTCGGGTGTGCTCACGGCCCTGGCTGTCGCCACCGCCATCCTGGGCGTGCTGGTGGCGGCCATCGTCGGCATCAAACCCTGGTTTGGCCCACGCGTGAAGACACCGAAGGACCCTCACCACGAAGCGCCTCCGGCCATGCTGGCCGGCCCCGCGGTGCTGGGCAGCCTGGGCCTGCTGTTCGGACTGGCGCCCATGCTGCCGGAATGGGGTGTGCTGGGGGCCGCGGCCGGCGCCGTTTACGGCGCGCCGCTGGATGTGAAGCTGTCGCTCTGGCACGGCATCAACGCACCCCTGATGATCAGCGCGGCGAGCCTCTTGCTGGGTCTGGCGCTGTACACGCAGTGGGACCGCTTCCGGGCCGCCTTCGCGTGGCTCGATGGTGTTGCCAACAGCATCGGACCCGAGCGCCAGTATGACCGCACCATGGCCGGCCTCGTCTGGTCTGCCGACTGGCAGACGCGCGTGCTGCAGAACGGATACCTGCGTTACTACCTGCTGACGATCCTGCTGATGATGCTGGTGTCGGTGGGGGTCACCGCGCGGATCTACGACATTTCCATCGGGGAATTATCGTTTGCCGACATTCAGATCCAGGAATGGACCGTCCTGGGCATGACGCTGGCGGCGGCCGCCGTGGCGGTGACGATCCGTTCTCGGCTCGGGGCGGTGGCCTCGCTGGGCGCATTGGGGTTCGGCGTTGCCCTGATCTACGTGCTGTTCAGCGCGCCGGATGTGGGCATCACCCAGGTGCTGGTGGAGACCCTCACAGTGTTGCTGCTGGTGCTCGTGCTGTTCCGTCTGCCCGGGTTTCTCAACCTGTCCTCCCCGCTTGTCAGGGTGCGTGACGCGGTGATCGCCCTGTCGGTCGGCGGCATGATGACGCTGGTCATGCTGTCCACCCTGCACATGCGCGCCCACGACAGCATCTCCGCCTACCACGTGGCGGAAAGCGAACCCTCCGGTTTCGGGCGCAATATCGTCAACGTGATCCTGGTGGACTTCCGGGCCCTGGATACACTGGGTGAGATCTTCGTGCTGGCGCTGGCCGCCGTGGGTGTGTACGCCATGATCAATCTGCGCGCGGAGGACCGGAAATGAGCACCATGCATTCCCTGATCCTGCGCACCGCCGGCAACTTCCTGCTGCCGCTGCTGCTGCTGTTCTCCATATTCCTGCTCCTGCGCGGCCACGACGAACCGGGCGGCGGTTTCATCGGCGGGCTGGTGGCCGCATCGGCCATCGTGCTGAACCTGTTCGCCATGGAGATCAAGTCCGCCAAGGCCGTGCTCTGGGTGGACCCCCGGCATGTGCTGGGCATCGGCATGACGCTGGCCATCGTCTCCGCCATCCCGGGTGCATTTTTCGGCCAGCCCTTCTTCACTGCCCAGTGGTTCACCTTCGACGTCCCCGCCCTGGGCGAGCTCAAGGTGGGCACGGTGCTGATGTTCGACATCGGGGTGTACCTGGTGGTGATCGGGGCGGTGCTTACGATCATGCTGTCGCTGGCGGAGGCGGAGGACTGAGCGCGGGCCGCGTGGCGGCCCGCGAAGGATGAAGGATGAA